>DAOOSE010000026.1:0-10848 GCA_035389625.1 bacterium | reverse complement strand
GATTGGTTGTAGTTGGATCGGATGGGGTAGCTGGATCTGTTGGTGTTGAGACGTTGCCTGAAAAGTAAGACTTGATTACGTCAGCCGCTGGCCTGTAAGTGGTCGGTGTACCACTGTTGTCATTAATAATTTTTGTTTGGTTGCCCATATGATCCCAGTAAGAAACGCCATATATGTAGGACTTTCCAGCAAAAACCTGGTAAACCTTTTCTACCACTTCCTTTTGCATTTGGTCGGAAACATCACCATTGATGTTGTAGCCCCATTCTCCGATCATGATCGGGACTTTCCATTTTGCATAGAAGCGATCGAGGTCGGCGCTCATATCGGAGGCAATTTTTGTAGAAGAAATTTCTCCTGTTCCGTTTCCTTGTGGCGAATAGTGATCCGGGGTGATCAATCCCATCTTGGAGACAGTGGTTTGATCCAATGCATTCTCGATAATCCACCCGTTCATTGATAGCCAGTTGGTGGCAATTTTACCACCCAAACCAATTTGCGAAAAGGCTTGATTGGAAAGATCAATTTCTTGTACCAAGAAAGCTCGGTATGCAGCCCAGTCAGCAAAAGGCTTGTCAGCACCAACTCCTGCATTCTCAGCTTCTACATTCACAGTGAATGAATCGCCAGCCTTGAATAGCGTAGGGTTGTCGATAATAAACTGCTTTGTTTTAGCTAGATATTGCTCGGCAGTCATATTTTTTGGTTGTCCCTCGTCGCCCTCCCAATTTAGCCAATGCGAGCGGAACCAGACCTTAAGACCGGCGTTGTGAATCGCCGTGGTCCATTTTTCCATTTCGGCTGGCCGGTCATACGGAGTGCCAATGGCAATATAATTAACTCCGAGATCTTTCAACATTTGGACCTGCTTGTTGATACTATCCTGTGGAACGTTGTTCCAACACTTGGAGATGATTTGAGTATCAATGCTCTTAATTTTCCAATCGGAAGCAGCAGCCGATGCCGTTTTGGGAACAGGCGGGGAGCCAATTATAGATGAAAAAGCAGTCATAACTACGACTGCGATAGACAAGGCTTTGATAAACCTTGATCGTAAACCTCTCTTTGTATTTTTTCCCATATATCTTTCTTTTCTTACTATTTATTTGGAGTTTTAAACAAGATGCTACAGTACGCCTCTTGATCGTGTCAACAATAAATCGCTTGCTTGGTTATTTAGACAGGGGATCGCTTCCTTGTTATAATTAGTTTCAATGAAGAAGCATTCCCGACAATTTATATTGGCAGTTTCTGGTGTTTCCGGCTCCGGCAAGGATTCTGTACTAAAAAAGCTCAGGGCTTATCCTGAGCGGTTTGCTTTTTCCGTCTCTTACACTACCAGACCGATCCGACAGGGAGAGGTGGCTGGACATGATTATAATTTTGTTTCCCCTGATGAGTTCAATAAAGCGATCGAGCGGGGGGAGTTTCTGGAGTGGGAGGAGTTTTGTGGGTTCAAATACGGAACCAAGAAGCAAGATCTTGAGGAATCTCTGGATTCCGGCAAAATTGTGGTGATGAGAAAGGATGTAAGGGGGGTGCAATCCCTAAAAAAAAGACTTGGGAATGTTGTCTCTGTCTTTATTGTACCTCCAAGCATGGAGATAGCAATGGAGCGGCTCCAAAATCGTCAAAGTGAAAGCGACGAGGAGAGAGAAAAACGTATTGATAAATATAAAGTAGAGATGGAATCTGGTCAAAAGTTTGATTACACTATCATCAACGACGATCTCGATGAGGCCCAACACCAATTGCTGCAAATAATTGGCAAAGAAATCAAGCGCCGTCAAAAGAAAACAACAGTTCTATCAAAGCTAAAAAAATCTTTCTTTGTACTGTTTTTCGCTGCTATTTTTGGTGGCAGTTTGGCTTGGGCTTATATCGCGACGATGCCACAAAAGAGTGTGACTGTGCGTGGCACGGTCGAAGGATCTGTTGAAAAGCTTCCGGCAATTGCTGAGAAGAAGGTTGTCGAGGCACCGAGCATACCTCCGGAAACTAAGAAAGCAGCCATTAAGGCTCCTCCTAAGACTGAAACTCCGAAGAAGAAAAATCTGACAGAGGAAACGACTGAAAATTCTGATGGATCTCAGACAACCACTGTCACAACCGGAGAAGCGGTCAGTTCGGCTGAGCTTAGCCAGGCAATCTCTCTTCCTCTACCCAAAGATATCCAAAGCATTCCTTTTCGGGATGAAACCAATGCTCATGCCGACCTTGAAAAAGTGATCAAAGATTATTTTTCCAGCACTTTGCGCTATCGCAATGAAGCAACCTCTCTGCGGGAAATAGTGCTTCGTGATGCAGGGGATACCGGCTGGTCCGGTCAGTATGGTGGTCAATATACTATCAATGCTTCCGGTAGTGATATTACGTCTGCCTCCGGAATGATTATTTTGAATTCTTACTACTACAAAGATCGTCCGGAATTCAACGAGTACATGAAGCTTGTCTTTTCTCATGAATATGGACATCACTATACCCTTTACCACAAGTGGGTCGAGCTCGATTTACCAGCGAGTGTTCGTTTTCCTGATGATTATTATGCCTTGCGGTCCTTGCCAAAGGAGTCGGTAGCAATTGACTACTCGAAGGGCTGGGAAAACTGCGAATCGGAAATAATCGCTGAAGATTACTCTTACCTTTACTCGGGATATGGACTTCATGCAATGAAGGCTGCCTATGGTTATCCCTCCTCTGGTGTTCGAAGCTGGTTGGACACGATTGGAGACACTACAGCTCCTCCTGTTCCGGTTTCACTCAATCAGGCGCCAACTCTTACTATCACAACTCCTGCTGATAACAGTAGTGTCAGCGGTACGATAAATGTTATGGCAGAGGCAAGTGATGACGCCGGGATTGTCAGGGTTGATTTCTATCTCAATGGTGAGATGGTAGCCCAGGATTTTACTGCCCCATATTCATTCAGTTTTAATACCAAGGGTTATTCTAATGGACAGTACGCGCTTCGTGTTGTGGCTTCAGACGGGACCTTGGAGACAGAGAAAAGCTCAAATTTTACAATCGACAATCCCTTGGAAATTACCCTCTTAAGTCCATCTCCGGTACCATTTGTAACCAGTGAAAAGAATGTGGCTGTGAGCGCCAAAGTAGAGAGTGGAGAGTTGTTGCAATCGATAGAATTCTTTCTTGACGGCACCAAAGTAGCTTCTTGGCAGCCGCAAGCAGGTGAAGAGACCAATGCCTTGCAAATTCAATATAATGTAAAGCAGCTTGATCAAGGCACGCACGCGATGAAATTTGTCGTGCTTGATGCGGCCAGTCGAATTAAAGAACTCGAATTCGATGTGACTAAAGAAAAGTAGAACTCGAATAACGAAGAAAGAAGTACGAATTATGGGGGGCGAAGAGCCTTCCGTGATTCCACTTTCAATTTTTTATTATTAATCCGCCCCTAATTCCTTCTTCTTAATTCTTAATTCAAACTAACCCCTCGATCGGTTATGCTTTTTAGTTTTGCTCAAGCATTGATAATTGGTAATAAATTACTGCCAGACTAGATATTTCGTGCTTGTTGATAATTATTACCACTAAATACTATATGTAGTGTTTCAGGTATTACATAAAATACTACATATAGTATTTTTTTAAAACAAAAATATTGATTAAAAAACGAAGGCTTTGTAAAATAGTAACTACCGCCTCGACAAGTCGGGGGAAAACCCAAAGCCCAAGCTCCAAAGCCAAAAAAAATTCAAAGCAGAAAATTTTAAAGTTAGATGGTTTTGTTCCTGTGTCTTTGGAAAGTTAGAATTCCTTTTGGTTTTGGGGTCTGGAGTTTAGGTTTTTTCATTTATAATTTTTGGAGGGATGCGTGTACAAGAAGATTCGGAAAAGAAACGGTAAGCTGGTAGATTTTGATTCGGAAAAAGTTGCCCTTGCTATTGGAAAAGCTGGGAAAGCTACAGAAGAGTTCGGACCGGAAGTTGCTGAAAAGTTGGCTAAAAAGGTGATGGAGCTAGCCCCGGAAAAAATTCGCCGGAATATTCCGACAGTTGAAGAGCTTCAGGATGTAGTCGAGGAGGTTTTGCTTGCCTCAAAATACAAGAAAACGGCCAGGGCATATATCATTTATCGTCAAAAACATGCTGAAATGCGTGACCTAGCCGAGTCTCAGCGAGTAGAGCTGATGGATCAGTATATCAACAATTCTGATTGGCAGGTCAAAGAGAACGCTAATATGGCCTACTCTCTTCAGGGACTTAATAATTATGTTGCCGGCGAAGTTTCCAAGAGCTATTGGCTCAACAAAATCTATACTCCAGAGATCGGTCGAGCCAATCGCGAGGGTGATCTCCACATTCATGATTTGAGTTCTTTGTCCGTTTACTGTGTCGGCTGGGATTTGCAAGATTTGATCACCTCCGGTTTTCGTGGCGCAACTGGTAAGATTGAGTGTCGTGCACCAAAGCATTTAGATGCAGCTCTTGGCCAGCTAGTCAATTTCTTCTACACTCTGCAAGGTGAGGCAGCGGGAGCGGAAGCAGTTTCTAATTTTGATACCTTGCTTGCTCCATTTATCCGTTATGACAAACTTGATCGCAAGCAAGTCAAGAATCACCTCCAGTCATTCATGTATAACATGAATGTGCCAACTCGTGTCGGCTTCCAGACTCCGTTTACGAATATTACTATGGACCTTGTCTGTCCAGCGACATTGGCTGATGAGCCGGTAATCATTGGTGGTAAACCGCAAAAGGAGACCTACAAAGAATTCCAGAAGGAGATGGATCTTTTTAATGATGTCTTTACTGAGGTCGTTTCTGAGGGTGATGCTTCCGGCCGCGTCTTCACCTTCCCCATTCCTACCTACAATGTGACCAAAGAGTTCGACTGGGAGAACCCAAATCTCGATGGTCTTTGGAAGATGACGGCCAAATATGGTATTCCTTATTTCTCTAACTTTATCAACTCTGACATGGATCCGGCGGATGCTCGCAGTATGTGTTGTCGACTTCGTCTTGATAATCGCGAGCTTCGCAAGCGTGGCGGCGGTCTATTTGGCGCCAATCCTCTTACTGGCTCGGTCGGAGTGGTAACCATCAATCTACCCAGAATCGGCTATCGATCGCGAGACAAGAGAGAGTTCTTCTACAACCTGGCCTATATGATGGATCTAGCTAAAGAAAGCCTGGAGACAAAACGCAAGATATTAGAAAACTTTACCGAGAAGGGACTTTATCCTTACTGCAAGTTTTATCTGCGCAATATATTCAAGCGTGATAAGCGTTATTGGGGCAATCACTTTTCAACGATCGGATTGGTTGGAATGAATGAGGCGGCGCTCAACTTGCTTGGACGTGATCTTGTGACCGCTGATGGCCAACAGTTTGCCAGAGAAGTGCTTGATTTCATGCGGGAGAAGGTACTTGCTTACCAGGAGGAGACAGGTAATTTCTACAACCTTGAGGCAACGCCGGCTGAAGGTACCTCCCATCGCTTGGCTCTTCGGGACAAGGAGCGCTATCCAGATATTATGGTTGCTAATGAGGATGCCTATCAGGAGCATGGCGAGGCTCCATACTATACCAATTCTTCTCATACACCGGTTGACTATACCAATGATATATTCGAGCTGCTCGATCTTCAGGATGATCTTCAGGTTAAATACACCGGTGGCACAGTAGTTCATCTTTTTGTCGGCGAGGAAATCAATGACGTAAAAGCGATGAAAAAGTTGATAAAGACGATCTGCGAGAATTATCGCCTGCCTTACTTCACGATCACGCCAACATTCTCGATTTGCCAAGAGCATGGCTATATCGCCGGCAAGGTGCCTGTCTGTGAGAAATGCGGCAAGCAGAATGAGGTTTACTCGAGGATTGTTGGCTATATTCGACCAGTTCAGCAATGGAATAATGGCAAGCGCGCAGAGTTTGGGGATAGGACATCCTACCAGATTGCAGAGAGGGCAGCAGAGGAGAGTGCAGAGCCAGAGACGAAGGAGATTCCATTCGAAACTGAGAAAAAAACAGCCAAGAAAATCAGAGTAGTTTCGAAGACGGCTAAAACAGCCACGGCTGCAAGTACAGAAGAAACGACAGTCTAGTTCGTAATATAGATTGAGCACCAGGGTGAGTTAGGGGTCGTTTATCCACGGAGGAGGGCGACCCCTTTCGCCTACAAAACCCAAAATCAAGACACCAAAGCCAAAAGAGACAAGAAAACAAGAAATAGGCTTGTTTTTTTCAGCTTTAGTTATTTGAATTTTTATTTTGGTTTTGGGGTCTGGGGTTTTGGTTTTATGAGAATAGCTGGTTTACAAAAATTGACACTGATAGATTTTCCTGGCCATGTAGCGGCGACCGTTTTTACACAAGGTTGTCCTTTTCGATGTGGCTTCTGTCATAATCCTGAGCTGGTCTTGCCTGAAAAGTACGAGCCAATTTTGAGTGAGAAACAAATTTTTAATTTTCTTGAATCTCGCTATGGCAAACTGACCGGTATTTGTATTACAGGCGGCGAGCCATTGATGCAGTCTGATATAGACAAATTTATTTCCCACATGAAGGCACTTGGATTCGCTGTCAAACTTGATACGAATGGATATTATCCAGATCGGCTTAAAAAGATTATTGCCGATGGCGATGTTGATTATATTGCAATGGATATTAAGTCATCGCCTACAAAGTATGCGATGACAATTTTCAATGGTCAATTATCAATTTCCAATCAAATCCCAAAATCCAAAACCCAAAGTGTCATCCCGAGTCCCACATTTGTCGGGGTAAATTCCATCGAGGGATCCCGTCACAGCGTAAGCGCCGGTAAAAACTTGGAAAACAGGATTAGACAAAGTATTGGATTGATAGTGAACTCAGGAATCGATTATGAGTTTCGGACGACAGTGGCCAAGCCGCTGCATTCGGTGGAAGATTTTGAAGGAATCGGCCAATTGATCAAGGGAGCTAAGCGTTTTTTTATTCAAAATTATGTAAAGTCAAAGCACATCGACGAATCAACAAACTTTGAGCCTTTTACTGACAAGGAACTAAAAGAAGCAAAGAAGATTATGAAGAAATATGTGATGGAAGTCGGGATACGTTAATATAACCAATAACATGTTGTGGTCATTCTGAGCAGAGCGAAGAATCTTATTGGATAATATGCCGAGGGGATCCTTCACTTCACTATCGTTCGTTCAGGATGACAGCATTGAAAAAATGAGCACTTATTTCACATACATAATGACGAATAAATACAACACTGTACTCTATGTTGGTGTTACAAATAATCTTGAGAGACGAGTCTTTGAACATAAAAGTAAAATCGTTAAGGGTTTCACTGAGAAGTACAACATCAATAAATTGGTTTGGTTCCAAGCGTTCAATTCTCCAGAAGAAGCAATTGCTGCTGAAAAGAAAATAAAGGGTTGGACTAGATCCAAGAAAATTGCTTTAATTGAGAAGGAAAATCCTAATTGGAAAGATTAATTTCGGTTTAATCCAGTCATTCTGAGCAAAGCGAAGAATCCTATCATCTCCACGAAAAGGGGATCCTTCACTTCACTATCGTTCATTCAGGATGACCATAAATTATTGGCTATAGTCAAGGAGCTTTGATGGATAAGAAAGTGGTTCGTGTTGGTTTTGGAGTGATGATTCTTCGTGATAGCAAGGTCTTACTTGGAAAACGGCATGAGGATCCCGCTAAGGCTGATTCTGAGCTCCATGGTGAGGGTACTTGGACAATGCCTGGCGGCAAGATGGAGTTTGGCGAGACCTTTGAGACTTCTGCTTGTCGCGAGGTGGAGGAGGAGACAGGCTTAGCTTTGGATGAAAAATCTATCAAGTTGATCAGCATTACAAATGACCGTGTGCCTGATGCTCATTTTGTAACGATTGGTTTTTTGTGTAAGGAAGCGGTGGGCGAGCCAAGAGTAATGGAGCCGGATGAAATTACTGAGTGGCGATGGTTTGATCTTGGTTCTGTTCCAGCCAATATTTTTCCACCCAGCAAAAAGGTGTTAGAGCATTTCGAGCGAAAGGAAATTTATTATTCGGAAAGTTAAGTAGTTGTGTGGTAGCGGTATACCCCCCCTAACCTGACTGCCGGCAGGCACCCACTTAAAAAGGGGGAGGACCAATTGATTTTTTAACGCCTACTTGGTAAGTTTGTGCCAAGGAATTAAATGGTGCGTCTATGAATTTTAGTTTTGCACTTCTGGCTGTCTTAATAATTTCCCTGATCTCGATTGTTGGAATCCTGACTTTGGGTCTTAAACAGAAGGTACTCCAAAGAGCATTGATTGTTCTGGTTGCGTTTTCTGCCGGAGCATTGATCGGGGACTCCTTCATTCATTTGCTGCCGGAAGCTATTGAGTCATCTTCATCATCACTTCTCTCGATTGGACTAATGGCTGGAATCGCTTTTTTCTTTGTTCTTGAAAAAGTAGTTCGCTGGCGACATTGCCATGATGTTAGTTGCTCTGATCACCCGCGGCATCTGGGAGCGCTGAATCTGGTTGCTGATGGCTTGCATAATTTTTTTGACGGTGTTGTGATTGGAGCAAGCTTTCTTGTTTCTCTCCCGCTTGGTATTGCTACAACACTCGCGGTAGCCCTTCACGAAATCCCGCAAGAGCTGGGTGATTTTGGGGTGTTACTCCACTCTGGTTTCACTGTTAAGAAAGCGGTTTTGTTCAATTTTCTCTCTGCCCTAGCATCGGTATTGGGCCTTGGCGTTGTTTATATGATAGGACAGGGTGCGGAAAATTTCATAGAGTTTATGATTCCTTTCACTATCGGTGGCTTTCTCTACATTGCTCTTTCTGACTTGGTTCCAGAGCTTCATCGTGAAGTTGGAGTCAAGCGCTCCCTTATGCAATTACTCGGCCTTTTCTCTGGAATTTTGGTAATGGCACTGCTGCTTTTTTGGGAATAATGCTAGTATTTTTTTGCTTTTTATGCTAATATCGTTATAAATTCAAGCAAGGTCGAAGCTTGATAATATAGTTAAGTCGTTAGATTTAAATTTAGGTGAGTTGCTGGAAGAGTGGTTCAAGCTAGTACGCTTACATGTTCATGCAACTAACTTTAAATCTAGTAGGAAATTTGTATGGATAGAGACGAGAATGATAGACCCGCTGAGGCCAAGCCAAACAAGCGGATCTTCGTAGGCGGATTAGCCTGGGCCGCTACCCCTGATGACTTGCGTGAAGCATTTGCCCAATTCGGCAATGTTGTCAACGCAACTGTTGTGACCGATCGTATGACCGGCCGCTCACGGGGTTTTGGTTTCGTCGAGTTCGAGACTGTCGAAGAGGCGGTTGCAGCTAAAGACACCGTAAATGCTGATCCTGAGTTCAAAATCAAGGATCGTGGCATTCACGTTGACTTTGCTCAAGAAGAACGCGCTCGAAGCTAAAGCAGACGCAATAGCTCAGAAAAAATACCCTTCAGTGAAAACTGAGGGGTATTTTTGTATTAGCAATAATCCACAAGATTTGCGCTTGAAATATACCAGGGAGGGGTATATTGTGGAAAAGTGGGGGTATCGTTGGGGATAAAATCCCCAACCAATAATGGATGACGAATTATCCAAACAACGAATAGCAAATTATTTTCGAAAAAGTATAGCGAGTTGATTTTTGCTAAATTAGTTATTAGTAATTTGGGCAATTAGTAATCCATTCATGCTATGAAGCACCAACCAATTTACAACCGACTGCGTCGTATCGAGGGCCAGATTCGTGGCATAGAGGAGATGCTTGATAAAGATCGGGCTGATGAGGATGTCTTGATACAGCTTGAGGCAGCCCGCTCGTCTCTGTCTTCAACTGTTTCTTCCTTTCTCGATTCAATGTTTAGGCGAAATGATGCCGGAGAAGCCGTATTGACCGACAGGGAAGTGAGAGCAATTCTGCGGGCAATTAGAAAAAACTAATAAATAAAAATCCCTAGAATCTAGGGATTTTTATTGGAGCCGCTTGAAAAGGGGTATTTTTAAAATAGTCCGCTTCCATATATTGTGCCAATTGTGGCTGATAAGATTCCGACAACAGCGATTGAAACCGCTTCGTAGTGTTCCAGCTTCTCATAGTCAACTGTCTTTGTGCCTACCTTAATGACTTCTTTTTGTAATTTTTCTTTCATTTTGTTCTCCTTGCCAGCCGGTTGCATAAATTAATTTTAATATTATGCTTTAGCTGGTTAAATCCTATGTTAATTCTTTGCTTGGCTGGTAACCCTCCGTAGCCTTGTGCGAAGGATGGTATTACCTTGCCTTTTCTTTCACTCTTTGTGAAATTATATGAGTATATCAGCAATAACATAATTTGTCAAGGGGTAAGTGGAACAAAAGGTGTTATAATAAGTAGCATACTGCAGAAAAGTGGTTAATTTAAGATCCTACTTGAAGAACCTTTTCAGATCGGATATGCTTGTTTCAAATATTATTGAAAGGGAATTTATGCCAGAGGAAAAAATCAAAGGTGAGCTGAAAGAACTTTCCATTAGTGATGAATGTATCAATTGCGGAGCTTGCTATAGTACAAACGACGAATACTTTGACCACGATGACCAGGAAGGAAAAGCAGTTCCCAAGAAGAATCCTGTACTAGTTGAGGATGAGGCCGAAGTTTCACAGGTTGCAGATGATTGTCCTGTTGGTGCTATCAGTCTCGAGTAAGCACAATCCTTGAGTGGGCTTTTGGGGTTCTCTTCTGGTGTGATATAATTACTGTATAGTAATGGACGAAAGTGTATGGAGGGAAATCTTGTTCTTGGGATATTTTCCTGGTGGTATGGCGAAGCTTTTCGCCGTCTTCTTTTGTACACTAAAAGATTCTTTTTGTTTTTGTTTGATGAATTTTCTGTCGGAATTTGT
>DAOOSE010000025.1:0-11377 GCA_035389625.1 bacterium | reverse complement strand
GTTGTTTCTGCTGGCCCGGATTTGTCGAACAATCGCGTCGCGCTCGGCATCTGAGTAAACCCAGAGCTTCTCTTTTCCCTTTACAATAGAATATAGGGGTGGTTGAGCAATATAAACGTGACCCTGGTTTATAAGGTCCGGAAAGTTTCTGAAAAAGAAGGTGAGAAGCAAAGTTCGTATATGAGCACCGTCCACATCAGCATCAGTCATAAGTATGACTCTGTCATAACGAAGCTTGTCATAATTGACTTCTTCTCCGATGCCAATTCCGAGTGCAACAATAAGCGCCTTGATTTCATCAGAAGAGAGCATGCGATCGAGTCTTGCTCTTTCAACATTGAGAATCTTTCCGCGAAGAGGTAAAATTGCCTGAAATGCTCTGTCCCTCCCTTGCTTAGCCGAACCTCCGGCAGAGTCACCCTCAACAATATATATCTCTGATCTTTTAGGGTCTTTAGACGAACAATCAGCAAGTTTTCCCGGCAATGTCATTCCGTCGAGGGCGCCTTTCCGGATAATAGTGTCCCTTGCAGCCCGGGCTGCAAGACGAGCCTTTGCCGAAAGAGAGCATTTTTCAACTATTTTTTTACTCTCTGAAGGATGCTCATCTAGATAAATTGAAAGTGCTTCAGCAGTGACAGCTTCGACAACTGTTCTGACTTCAGTATTACCAAGCTTGGCTTTAGTCTGTCCTTCAAATTGCGGATTTGGGAGTTTGACAGATAAAACTGCAGTCAAACCTTCGCGTACGTCCTCGCCACTCAAAACATCTTTAGTAAGGTTGTTTTTCTTGGCGTAATCATTGATCGCTCTGGTGAGTGCGGTCTTAAATCCAGTGAGGTGGGTGCCACCCTCGGGGGTATTAATATTATTAGCAAATGTATAGAGATGCTCCTTGAAATCATCGGTGTACGCCAATGACAACTCGACAATGATTCCGTTTGATTCTTTCTCAACATACATTGGGGGATCATTGAGAGGAGATCGGTTCTTGTTGAGATGGAGGACGTAAGAAGATATCCCTCCCTCAAAGTAGAAGGAGTAGTGCTGTGGACCCTTTGTCTCAATAACTGCTTCATCATCATCTCCACCCGAACGACCAGTTCTGACTTCTTCGTCATCATCTCCCTCTTCGACCACACCATCGGCCCTGGGGGACATGGGCTTTAATTTTTTTTCACGCTCATCAATAACACTAATCATCACTCCCTTAGTCAAGTATGCCTGCTGCCTTGAGCGATTGAGAATTGTTTGGAAAGAAAAAGTTGTTCCGGATGTAAATATCTCCGAATCAGGCCAAAAACGAATTATGCTGCCAGTTCCCTCTGCTGCACCGATTGACTTAACATCGCTTAGTGGCTTGCCCCGCTCGTATTCCTGACGATATAATTTCCCGTTCTTTTTAATGGTGGCCTCCAGGCGAACACTCAAAGCATTTACGACGGAAGCGCCGACCCCATGTAAACCACCAGAGATCTTGTACCCGCCATCACCAAACTTACCACCGGCATGAAGCGTGGTGAGGATGGTCTCAAGGGCAGACTTTCCTGTAGACTTATGTGTATCAACAGGAATTCCTCGGCCGTTATCATCAACTGAAACCGATCCGTCCTCATGAAGAGTTACCGTTATACGGTTGCAATGTCCTGCCATCGCTTCATCGATTGCATTGTCGAGCACCTCCCAAACGAGATGGTGAAGTCCGTCCACTCCAGTACCACCAATGTACATTCCGGGGCGCTTTCTAACCGGATCGAGACCTTCTAGAACTGTTATCTGCGAGGCATCATAAGACTCTGTTGTTTGTGTCTTGTCGGTCATCTTTTCCTTCTCCTTTATGGTGATCCTGTCGAATCACTCGTGGTGAGTGAAGTCACCCATTAACATGAAAAACTGATGCATTTTAGTTGCACATGCACATTGTATCTCTTTTTGCCGAGCTGGGCAAGTAAAAAATCTAGCGCTTCATATTTCTAGCAACAAGATTGGAAAGAGAACCCAAAACCAGCACCAGGGCTATGAATATTACTAACCCCCCTAGCCGAGGAATTAAAGAAATTAGACCGGCGACAACACCGCCGATGACAACCTCTACCCAAGAAACGGTTTTGGCATTGAAGCGGGTAATATATTTTGTCACCAGTGTTCCAAATAGTAGAGGAACAAAGATACTCGAGAGAATTAGTGAGGCCGCATAAAGCAAGCCGATGATAAGACCGATTTTCCACAAGACCATCGAGACAAGCAAAATGACCGCAATAATAGGTGTCACAATTAGTGCAACCAATCCCCATCCAAGATTTTCGATCTTCCAAAAATCATCTGCAACATACTGAGCAAGTCTTGGGAACAAAAGAACCAGGAGCAAAAGCATGATCATTCCTGTCAGTGTGTTCCACAGAACAGTTTTCCATGCTATGCCCTCTCCATAACTCGATCTTGCCATTTGCTCGAATTCAACCCCGTCCCTTATCTGAGCACCGCCTGCTATCGATGCTTCTTTTTCAGAGACATAATCAAGTTTTCCACCAATTACAGCACCGTCCTTTATAGTAACGCTTTTAGCTCCCTTGATAGTGACATTGCCACCTACTTGGCCCGATATTATAATGTTCTCACCTATAGCATAGACATTGCCACCTACTTTTCCGGCTACATCGGAATCAGTCGCCGCAAGGACTAGATCCCCGTTTATATTTGCTGAAGAAGAAATGCGAATGTTGCCAGAACCAACGATCAAGTCATCGCCAATCATATTTTCAACAACGATTGTCCCGCCAGCAATTCTAGCATTGCCACCAACAGGACCCCGCAGAAATATATTACCGCCGGCAGCTATAAGATCATCTTCGACTGATCCGTTCATAGAGATGTTCGCCCCGCCGGCCACCAGGTCCTTCACCGTTTTTCCATTTATATCGACATTTCCGCCTGCAATATAAAGATTTCTCGCGGTCTCATCAGCCCCTAGTGTCACAGTATTGTTCTGGTCTCCCCTAAACTCAGCCGCAAAAATTGTAGTGGGCAACAGGAGTAAAGCTATTGCCAGCAATCTGATTACACCTTTCATGGTCTCCTTAGTTAAAGTTTAATTGTTTAATACGCTTGAAATATATTTAGCAAGTTCATGCTTGAAACGAGTTTTTGAATATTTCTTCGATAATTCGACGAGTGTCTCCTGACAAAACAAATCGGATTTAAAGCTTTTTACTGCACTGACCAGACTCTTTACAGTTTGGGAGTCAAACAGTACCCCGGTCTTGCCTTCTTCTACCACCTCAGCAGCGCCACCTTCTTTGTATGCAACTACAGGCCGTCCGGAGGCGAGCGCTTCGACTGCGACTATTCCAAAATCTTCCTCGGCAGGAAAGACAAAGGCCTGTGCCCCCGCGTAGCAATCACTCAGCTCACTATCTGATAAATATCCTAAAAATTCTATGTTCTTTTTAGCAATTTTTTGTAAATGCGGACGCATCGGACCACTCCCAATAATCTTGAGCGGGAGTTCAAGCTCGTTAAAGGCCTGAACGACAAGCTCCGGGTGTTTGTAGTCCACCAGACGGCTCACGAAGAGGTAGTAGTTCCCAATTACAGAAGCCGGCTTGAACCGTTCCAGGTCAACAGGAGGGTAAATTACGACAGAATCACGCTGGTAGTATTTGGCAATCCTTTTTTGTATATACTTTGAGTTGGCGACGAAATAATCAACGCGGTCCGCAGCCACTCGATCCCATATCCGCATCTGGTGGGCAACCTTGCGGCGCAGTGAGGAAAACCTACCGCTGCTCGCCCTGATGTCGAGATTGGGTTCCCAGAGGTATCTTGAGGGTGTGTGGCAATAACAAACATGGGTGCATCCGGGGTTGGTGATCACCCCCTTTGCTGCCATCGAGCTACTGGAGACCACTAAATCATACGGGGACATGTCAAATTGCTCGAAGGCGATAGGCGAAAAAGGAACCACTAATTCCCGTTGTTTTTTTGCCATCGGCATCTTTTGGAGAAACGAAGTCCTTACATCGCGGTCTTTGAATGCAAGCACTTTTTGTTCATTAAAAACCGTGGTGTAGATTGGGGCTTTCGTAAAGATTTCAGAGATTGCCAGCAATGTACGCTCGCCGCCGGCCATTACTGTCAGCCAATCATGAACGAGAGCGGTATTCAAATTTTCCAAAGAGTGTTTCATACCCTACCAGAAATATCGTTTTCAAAATTATTTTTGCATCAAGCCAAAGCGACCAGTTCTCTATATAATAAATGTCATATTTTACCCTCTCAGCGATAGATGTATCCCCCTTGAGCCCGTTAACTTGGGCCCAACCTGTCAGACCGACCTTAACCTTGTGTCTTCTAAAATAATCAGGAATCTCTTGTTCAAACTTTTTTACATGTTTGGGAAGTTCTGGCCGAGGACCAACAAAACTCATCTCGCCTTTTAAAATATTAAAAAGCTGTGGCAACTCGTCTAAGTTAGTTTTCCTTAGAACTCTACCGAGGGGGGTTACTCTTACTTTGTCATCTGATTGGGTTGTCCAAGCAACACCACCCTCATAATCACATTTATCGTGATACATTGATCGAAATTTATAAAAATCAAAAACTGAACCATCCCTGCCGATACGCTGATGTAAATAAAGGATTGGCCCTGGAGATGTAATTTTTTGCAGAAAAGAGATAATTAACATGATCGGTGACGCAATTATTAACCCAACTATTGCGAATACGATATCTAAAAATCTTTTAGTAATTCTTCCCCACCCGTCAAGGGGAATGGATTTAAGCTCCATTACCGGCATTGACCCAATTAGGACAGGTTTAAAGTTGGCCGAAACAAGAGAAAATGCATCTGGAACGTATCTCAGTCGCACATGCATGTCATAACAGCTTTGCATCACTGAGAGCATTTTGTTTCTTGATATCTCCGTATCGGTCAATATCAACTCGTCGGGTCGTTCTTTCAAGATGATTTTCTCGAGATCCTTTATGTCTCCTAAGTCCTTAATATCCTTCTCGAGATCCTTGTTGTCAGAAACCATGCCAATAAAATCGTATTCATTTTTTTCTTTTGTTTTGATGTATTCAAGTATATCTTTTAGTGCTTTATTGTTTCCGACCAGCATAAGTCGTTCTCTGCCATGTCCCCTGCGCAACAGAATCTTGCGAAATAAATCGTGAACAACCCTTGCAATATAAATTGTAAGAATACTGAAAGTCCAGGTCAGCACAAGGATAAATCGAGAAAAGAAAAAGGACTTTGTTAGGAAGATTAGTACTATAAAGAAAAGCATTGCCGTAGAAGAAGAGATTAGTATCTTGGAAAATCTACTGGAAGAGCGCTTAATTGTAGCAAGATCATACAACCCATTTAACGCAAACAAACCAATCCAGACAGGAATAATATAGAGACAATAGCGCAAATATTCTTGAAGGCCAATGTTAAAAAAATCAGTAGCAAGAACTAGATGCGATCGAAAGTAGTATGACAAAACAAAGGCAACTACAATCGCCAAAATATCGAATGGTATAAGCAGAAAAGCAAAAAATAATTCAAACCGTCTCATCTGATCTATAATAGCACATTTGGTTAGCCAATTGAATATATTGTATTAAATGCAAAATTTGCTTTTTATTACACTATTGCCTATATTCCAATTAAGCACCCGGCAAAGCGCCATACGGTGCCCAGAGAACCAAAGAGGTCCTCGAATCGTTTCAAGCGGAACAGGAGAAGGTTTGATGACAACCTCACCAGTTGTGACCGGGTTCATTACCGGTCTCAAGAGTGTCAGGAGAAGTGACGAGGAAGAAAGCGACCGCAGGCGAATCGAACTCCTTTTGGATCTCGTCTGCTACCAGTCGCTCGATCTCGATGATCACACTCTCCACCAACTCATATCCAGCATGCGAACGTTCTACTTTTCGGGGGGCTCGGGCTCACTCTGGATAGGCACCAGACTCCGGGAAGTGCTGGAAAATCCGAGTACGCGCATCGAGTATCCGCGCGAAAAGACGCTGCCCCTGCTGTGCGCTTTTGGGAAGGAGGTCTGTCGCGACTTGGACAACTCCTCCACCCCCCTCCACCAGATCACAGCCAGGTTCGCGAGGTTCATCCTCTGGCTGGCCGGTGAAATTCGCCACACCGACCCCATCCTGGCATCTCGACTGATGCGAACGTGCGGAAAGCGCATGAAGGGCTTCCACATCGACGAGTTCTTCTGGGAGCTCAAAGGCATGGAGGGCTGCGAGAGACACAAGTGGAGCTGGGCGCTCGTGCCTCTCTCCGAGGGAATGCTCTTCAGAGAGAATCTGGTCGACATCTTGACCAATCACCTGCTCCACCAGGATCGGGGACCGGAAATCGATGAAGACAGATCCATGGAAGAGCGCCCCCAGTCCCAGGACTAACCATGTCCGAGCGAAAAGTCCAAGCGGCATGTTCAGAATGCCGGCATCTGGGCAAACTGCTCGGACTTTTCGTTTTTATACAACTCTGTGCAAAATGAGACGATCGTTCAGTTTTGCACTGAGCAACAATGAGTTTGTCTTATATAAACAAAAATGCCACCGATTTCTCGGCGACATTTTTGCAATCAAAAACAAAAAGTCTGACTAGCCCTTGATGAATTTGTACATGCCAGCACCACAATCCGGGCAAGTACCCTTAAGGGCCTTGCGGTTGTTCTTAGTAGTTACTGTGGTCTCGTCCTTGATCTCCTTTTGCGTTTTGCAACGTACACAATAAGCCTGCGTCATATCTCTCACCTCCTTCCGCAAATTTTCCCCTCCTACCTCCAGCTATATTTAGCTTGAAATATTCCGGGTTAAGTTTACATTTATCATTTTATGCTCCGCAGATCACGGCTGTCAAGGCAAATCAGGTTCAAAACAAAACCTTCTTATGCTAAGCACAAATTAGCAAGCCCTGTATTGCTAAAATTTAGCAATATTAGCCTTGCCCCAGAGATCAATGCCCGTGTTATCCGCAGGGCAATACTTAAGGTTTGGCAAATCCGACCAATTCCGCCAGCTGAGCAAAAGACTTAAGGCCTGGATATTGTTTTCCTTCATAAATCTAGGTTGGATATGATTTTATATCCACTGCTTCGCATTCGTCCGGATTAGAGTTAGTCCCCTTTGCATCACACTCAACGTAATCTATATACTTGAAAGCTTGCCCAAAAAGCTCCTTTTGCTCCTGGCAATGAGGACACCAATAAGCGCCGTATAAAACGGCTCCTTTTTCTGAAAGGAACTTAGCAAGCTTTTCAATGTATTCATTGCTATAGCTTGACGCCGGGACAGTTTCATCTTCAGACGTAACCCCCGCAACCCTATCGTCGTTTGTATTGCCTGTCTTTTTGTTTTTAGAAAAAACAAATATTAGCCCTCCGGCGAGTATAACCACAACAATGACAACAACCAGAAAAGCCCTGCTTTCCTTTGACATTTTCTCCTTTCATTACCATTTTTCTAAAACCATGGTATGTGATTGATCGGCTTTTGTCAAAGTTGGCCCCTAGCTCAATTTGGCAACTTCCATCTTGAGCTATTACAAGTTAGAACTTTCCATCCAGCACAAGCTCTCCTGGGCTTTCAGGAGCGCTCCCAGACTCACGGGATACCACGATGCGATAGTACTGATCAAGATTATCCTTGGACTGGTAAACCAAGAAAAAATCGCCGTCATAGTATGTAAGCTGGCCAAGATTAACAAAAGAGGCTTGATCGCTCTCCGGCAGTATCGCCCAAACAAAGTAATGTTCCGGACTATCTAGTTTCGGCAAAGTAGCACTGACTGTCAAAATGAAGTCACTGTTTGTAAATATTCTTCTTGAAATTCCAAATCCCTCGTTATCACCACTTGCATAAAGATACATCTTTTCCGGTTCAATTCCCTGGTCGAGGATCTCGGCTGTTATCAAGCCATCATTGGCTTTAGATCTGGCAGTATCTTTTTCTCCTGGCAGCTGGAGCACCACAGCTGCCACAACAAGACAAGCGCTTACAAGTACTTGGAAAAAGTACTTGCCAAGCCTAGTCTTAAAAAAGCTTTCCAACATTCATTCCTCACTTTTGTATTTAGTGTAAATTTCCAAAACCAAAGTCTTTGCTCTGAGAGCGGATACATTAATTATCTAAATATCAATAAAATACACCCATTTCCATGTGTGTTTTTCCAGAGAACTTACCCAAAACCTGTTCAAAAGGTCTTTATTTTGTCAGCAACTTCTTCCACAATTTCCGGTGGGGCGGACGTTCCTGAGACAATGAGCACACTCTTGGCTCCCAAGAAGTCTTCTTTGTGCAGGTCAGCAGCATTATCCAGCATTATCGTTTGCCTAACCTCATGAACCTTTTTCGCCAACAGTTTGGTGTTGCTACTTGTGGTTGATCCTACCACTACAACCATGTCAACCTGTTTTTCCTTAGCATAGGTGACAATATCGTGCACGCGTCGTTTAACAATCGGGCAAACCGTATTTCTAACCACAATCTCTATTGCGGAAAATTTCTTGCGAAGGTACTCTACTATCTGGTCAAATTCCTCGTCTGAAAATGTGGTTTGGCATGCAATACTGGTTGCCTTATCAAGCTCAAGCTCTTTCGCTTCTTCGAACGATTTTATCACTATCGCAGAGTGATTGATCGAACCATTGACTCCCTCTATCTCCGGATGGCCTACTTTTCCAAAGATGATAACTAGATAGCCCGCCTTATAATCAGCCACAACCTGACGCTGAAGCTTGTTTACTATCGGACAGGTTGCGTCCTGGACGATGTAATTTTTTTTACTAAGATCGTCAATCTTTGCCGTGCTTGCTCCGTGCGCGGAAACCAAAAAATAATTGTTTTCGCCATCTTCCACATCAGTAAGATCGATTTTTTTCATTCCCTTCTTGTCCAATTTCTCTGTCGCATCCACATTGTGTGTTAGGGGAACATCATAATAAATAACTTTGTTCTCACTGCTGGATTTGTTCAGCAATGCATTAGCAAAGCTTAACGACCGATCAAGTCCAGGGCAATGACCATAAAAACGTTTATCTAAAATTACCTTCATATGTCTCCCAAGTCAATTTATTTACCAACTCAATCAAGCTGAATTTACGAATGGGTCATTCGTCTATTCGTTAATTAGAATAATCCGTAATCCGTTTTTGGTCTAGTACTCTCTGTGGATCATATAGTCAGCGATATTAACCATAAAATCCTTGCCCTCTTTTTTTAAGCGCATTGAGCTTATGGAATCAATCGAATTTTGCACTAGATTGGTGGCTAATCTCTTTGCCTCGGCAAGGGACCAGGTATCTTCGATAACTTTCCTGACAGCCAGCAAGCTATTTAGCCCAGCTCTCTTGTTTCCCAAGTTAGAATTAATTGTTTCCTGCTGCTTCTTGTTAGCCTTCTCAAGTGCATTCAAAATAAGTAAAGTTTTTTTACCTTCGCGCAAATCCGATGTTATTGGCTTGCCTAGTTTTTCCTCTGATCCAAAAATTCCAAGGATGTCATCCTGAATCTGAAAAGCGGTTCCAAGTGGGACTGAGTAGCCTTCGAGTCTTTTAATGTCTCTCTCACTAGCTCCTGCTAGTATCGCTCCAATTTTCACAGGACCATCAAATGTATATGGAACGGTTTTAAGTTGGTGGACAAGAATAACATCATCTTTATTAATATCGTCTCGAACCTGACAAAGAAGATCCAGCATCTGGCCATAATTTTCTACCACATAAACTTTATTCAGTTCAAGAATCGCCCGCATCCGGAATTCCGGCTTAAAAGACGAGCATGCAATTATTTCATTGCTTAGTTCACTGGCAATATTTCCCGCTAAAATTGCGATGGATTCACCAAACTTTCGTGGGTTTATTTTACTATGAAATTTTTCATCCCCGATATTGCTATAAGCCTCATTTATCGTAATGCCGCCACGGCGCAAGATATCATTATCAATAATATCGTCGTGTATCAGCAGGAAGGTCTCAGACATCTCCATCGCCATTGACGTCACAAGGGCCTCTTTCAGGTTTTTGCCGCCATGTGCGACATAGCTGTAATAAAATAAAGCGGCCCGAATTCTTTTTCCTCCCCGAAGAGTTAGATCAGAAATGTGTTCCATCATTTCCTTGGCATAGGGAGAGATTTTCGCAGCTTCTTCAGTTTTATAGTCCAGGTATTTCTTTAACTCTGCATCAAGCGCTTTTTTGAATGTTCTTAATTGATCTTTGGCGTTCATTCGATTTCCTGTTTATGACTAAACTTCATATTATAACACCTAATGCTAATTAAGTCAATGGACAAAAGCAACAAAAAAGGCTTGAGAAAACTATAGGCAAGATATCGAGACAACACGAACTTTGTTCATACCTTTTATGATAAAAATCTGCATTGCTCCATTAGTATAAGTTTGTTACCGAGCATCGTCAATCTCTAAACTGAGGTTTTCCATACAGTTGTATCTCGATCTTATTTAAGTCATTGGCACCAAGTATCTTTATTCTAGAGTCAGGGAACTTGGCTCTGGCAAAGTCTTGCTTAGAGGCAAGATAAATAATTGAATCAGGGTTATCATCGCCCGCGATCCTGTTGATAGAAATCTTTGCACATTTTTGACAGCGGTGAATGATCATAAGCTCGCCGGTTCGTTCTCGCCCATACTTGTCACACCCCTCGTCCTTTTCTGTTAGCCCGATCGGTTCCATCAAAGATTTACACAACGACATTCTATCACCAGGCGCAAGGCTGTCTAGGTGCAAAGACCACAAACATTTTGGACAGTGGTTCCTGTTTTTTGTACCAATAGCACCGCCCTCAGAAAATTGTTCATGACAATTTTTGCAAGTAATCATTTTTTCTTGAATTATTTTTTGAATTCTTGTATCATATTAACATAAATTAGGAAAAGCGTCATAGTTCAAATCAAGAACAAGTCTGAAAAGACACGCTGAGAGAAGAAACCGTTTAGGCAGTAGACCTCTCCGCATGCCCGGCGTAATGGGCAAAATTAAGCACTCTCAAGCGCTGGTACCTCGAAGATTTCTTCGGCGCATGACCAGTATTTTTCTGTTAATAATTCGAAAATCTTACCCTCTAAATAGGAGCAAATAATGAAAAAAGTTGACAGTCAAATGAGCCTGCCCCGGCTCGAAAACGAGGTACTGGACTACTGGGACAAGGAAGCGATATTTCAAAAAAGCTTCGGCGCAAGGGAAAAGTCGCCCAACTACAGCTTTTACGATGGTCCCCCTTTTGCTACCGGCTCTCCGCACTATGGCCATATTCTACAGAGCATCACCAAAGATGTTGTTCCTCGGTACTGGACCATGCGGGTGTATGGTTGACGCCACGGCGCCGATTTTGTTCATCGCGTAGACCATCA
>DAOOSE010000024.1:0-11409 GCA_035389625.1 bacterium | reverse complement strand
TTCAAGAAATGCAGTATGTCTGGAATCTCATCGCAACAAACACTGCAAACACTCTTACCGATATCTTGCAGCCCCTCTGCCAAAGCCAGCAAAGAACCAGCTGCATCACCATCCGGTTCCACATGACAAATCAAAAGAAAGGAGTGTCCTTCCTCCAAGATTGTTTTGAAACGATTGAACTGGGACATATATTTCAGTAAAAACAAAGACTCCAGACCCCAATCTTCGACTCACTCAGATTGGCCTGAGCAGCTGTCGAATGGCCAAAACCAGAATAAAATCAAAAGGAGAGAAGGTTTTGGCTTTGGTGTCTGGGTTTTAGGTTTTAGCTTGCCCTAATTATCACGATCTGTCTTTCTTCCTCGGGAAGATCAGATTTTTTCACCTTGAAAATTTCTACTTCTCCGTCCGTAACTCCCTCGGATCTCTTAAACTCACCTAGCTCGGAGTCAGTGTAGAGCATGGGGACGACCACTCGGGGGTCAATATCTGCCAAAATCTTCGTCGCAAGCTTGACTTGAGTGGATCCGTCAGCTCCCAACGGAAGAAATAGCATATCCACAGGCCCTATTTGCTTGATTTCATCTTCCGTCAACTCTTTGCTAATGTGGCCAAGATGGCAAAGAATTATGTCTTCGACAACTAGAGTATAAATAGTGTTATCGCCATTGCTTATACCGTTGATAATAATCCCGCTTTTCTCATATTCTCCAGGCCCAGGGAAGACGAATCCATTAACAGAAAGACCTTTGCCCAAAATCGCAACAAGATCCTTGGACTTGATCTCGAATGTATCTTCACCCTTAAATCGAATTTGCATAGTTCCCTCATTTTTTCTCATTCCCGCGAAAGCGGGAATCTACTAATAGGTAGATCCCGGATCAAGTCCGGGATGACAGAATAAGTTAATTTATTCTGTCACTTTTTTTGTTTTCCTGGCCTTGGCAGCTTTCTTTGGTGCGTCCTCTGATTCTACACTTTCGCCTTTTTTATCCAGCGAAGCCTTGGCGGAGTTGGACACCTCCTCTGAATCAGACTTCTCTGTACCCTTTGACTTACCAACTTTCAGGCTCAAGCCAAGTCGATGATTCTCGGCTTCAATTGAGATTATCTGAAATTTATATTTTTTTCCTAAGTCAACAACTTTACCTGGATCAATGATGCGTTCGTCGGAAAGCTCAGAGATATGAACAAGTCCATCAATCTCGGAGTCAAGAGAGACAAAGGCTCCAAAAGGAGTAATCTTTGTGACTTCGCCTTCAACGACATCCCCGACTTTGTATTTGGAGGCAGCCTTCACCCAAGGATCCGGTTGCAGGCGCTTAAGAGAAAGTGAGACACGACCATCATCAACTGAGAGAATGACTGTCTCTACTTCGTCTCCAACATTGAAAAGCTTATGAAGATTGTTAACTCTTGTCCACGATACTTCAGAAATATGAACGAGTGCTTCAATCTCAGGATCAATGCTGACAAAAAGACCAAAATCAACAATACCAGTAATTTTGCCTTTGACTTTGTCACCAACTGCAAATTTTTCAATCTTGCGCTTCACCTCGATAGCACGTACAGCCTTTTCAGAAAAGATAAGTTTGTTGGCTTCTTTTTCACAGTTTATAACCTTGACGGAAACATCCTGCCCAATAAGTCGTCGCAGGCGATTGAGAATTTCGTCTTTGTCCCCACCCTCAACGCGCGGATAATGAGCCGGAGCAAGTTGAGAAACTGGCAAGAAACCCATGACACCACCGATATCGGAGATAAGTCCGCCCTTGTTGGCATCAGTGATTTTGACACTTACAGGCTCACCGCTGGCAAAGTATTTCTCCATATCGATCCAATACTTTTCTCTATCTGCGCGTTTCATTGATAAAACAACATTTCCGGCGTCATCTTCCATTGCAACAACAGTGGCATAGATCTTGTCACCATTTTTGAGCCCGGTCTTGGAGGTAATTTCACGTTCAGGAATGAAACCTAGCGATTGGCCGGCTACATCAACCCAGATTCGATTACCACCCACTGCTAGAATAGTGGCTTCTACCATCTCGCCTTCAGCAAAAGGAAGGAGTCTGTCACCCATCTCCTCGATAAGACTGGCCATGGTATCTGGTCCAGTATGCTTTTTCTTCTCCTCCACTACCTCTACTGTCTCTGTTTTTTCATCTGACATGGTTTATACCTTCTTTCTAAGATTTTGGTTTGGGTAAATATTTTTCAAATCGTTTATTGGTTTCACTTTCTTGGCGAATCTTGGGTAATCTTCGAATCATCAATGCCAGTAGAATTGAGAGCCAAACAACAGTCACGAGCGCCACCAGGAGCAGAAAAAACCGTGTTCCCAATCCCGGCAATCCTTCATACCAGGCAAATAAATTGATGAGGCCGAGTACTCCGCCAGTCAGAAGTGCGGGGACAAAAGGCGAAGTTACTTTTCTCATCTCTCCCTGAACAAGCAGGGCGACCGCCGCACCAAGAAGGATCAACAAGCCAAAGACTACTGCCATTACAATCATTGATGTATTATTAGGCAAGCTTGATGTATCAAGTAAATTTTGCCACGAAAAGGCTTGGCTGAAATTCATCATTTTCCCATTTCTGGTTTACTACCCTCGACCGTGAGCGGCTCGGCGTCGAACGGTGAGCGAACAAAGTGAGTCGAATGGTGCCGCGGAGAGGGCTTTCACGTCGTTCACTCCGCTCTCTCCCTGGAAACCCACGGTTTCCAGTACCTTCCTCGAGCGGGAAAACAATTGTTTTCCCGACCCCTTTCATGTTCAAGTCTCTCTTTGTTCATTTTGGTGCCGCGGAGAGGACTTGAACCTCCACGAGATTGCTCTCACAGCCACCTCAAGGCTGCGTGTATACCAATTTCACCACCGCGGCATATTTAAACTAAATTGGCTGTGCCATCCGTAGTCCGCCGAAGGCGAGACGAAGGATGGTGCGCGCTAAGGGACTCGAACCCCTGACATCCTCGGTGTAAACGAGGCGCTCTACCAACTGAGCTAAGCGCGCATACTGAATATCCGCTTATTCGTTATCCCAAAGGGATCCCTTGGGGATTAGAATAATCCGTCATCCGTTTTTGGTCTAAAAAATCCCGGAACCAGCCGAGATTATTTTACTCCGAACTCGATCTTTGAGTTCGGAACATCCTGAGTCGAAACCTTGTTCCGATCCAGGGTAAATATTCAAGCTGGTTTAATAGATAACTTTCAGCATAATATCAAATAGTTCGAATTTTGTCAAAAAGATGTAACCGCTGTCATTCCTGCCCACAGGGTAAACTCCGGCAAAGATCTTGTTTGGTTTCCAACATGCTAAAGCATGGTCTCCGACTCTCGCCTCTCACACTTGAAACTTTTTTGGAAGTGTCCCGCCCGAAGCAGGGCCTCCTTCAGCGCAATGAGGCGGTCGCGCAGACCCGCTTCGGTCACATGGTAGTCCTCCGCTCCCGCCGGAGCAGACTGTGCCAGCCCTTTGATAGAGGCTTTCACCTCATCTCTGAGCTGGAGCATCGCCCGATCCAGCTTCTCCCCCATCCGCATGGCGCTCGGTCTCGGCGGTCAGATCGGCCGCCTTCTTCTCTTCCTCCGTCATCACCGGCTGGCGCCAAAAAACCACGTCTCTCTTTGCCAAGACAAAAACTCCACTTCATGTGGAGCCCTTGTTTTGGTGCCCGAAAGAGGACGTCTCACTGCTCAGCCGACCTCTTGTCGGCTTGCGCTCCATAGGGCTTCCGCCCTCTGGCGCTCGCTTCACTCGCTGTCACCCCAGGCGGGAGACCAATTGCCCTAAGGGTCATCTTTGATAGATTCTCCCGACCCCACTCAGTTCGAGTCCTCAGTACTTCAATTAAAAATATCAAGACTGGCTTGATATTTTTAATTGGTGCCCGAAAGAGGACTCGAACCTCCACGATCTTGCGATCACTGGCTTCTGAGACCAGCGCGTCTACCATTCCGCCATCCGGGCATCGCTATTTTTTAACTCTTGCTTCTTCAATATACCAAAGGTTCTGATAGGTGAAACGTGAATAAACCTGACTACCCACAACTGGCGCAACATTCTTGATACGGTCCTTCACCTCAAACGCAAATTCAATCGGGGTATAAAATTCAGCCAAAGCCTCGTTTTTCACCATTTCGTAAAATTGGTCATAGCGCCGGTTTCTCTCAGTAATATCGAGCACCATCCTGGCATCTTCAAGCAAGATATCGGAATTCTTATCACTCCACCCGGCATAGTTTTGGGCATCGAGCTGGCTTGAGTGCCAAAATTTATAAGGATCCCTGTCATATCCAAAATCAAATCCATAAAGCAACAAATCATAACCCTTGGCCGTCATAGCCTCCTGAAGCTTGGTGGTGGACAGCGCCTGAATGTCGATAGAGACATTAGATTTTGCAAAACGCTGTTTTAGCTCCTCTGCCTTCTGCTTCGTTTGGGGCGAATCAAGGGTTACTAAAGTAAGTGAAAGAGGTTGGTCGATCTTTTCATCTTTGGCAATTTTTTGGCGGAGTGCTTTGTCTTTCAGTTTTTCACTTCGTAAGTTAAAAATAAGGCCAAGCCTACGGGATGAAGAGTAATTGTGCTTGTTTCCAACACCAGAAGTAACTCCAAAAAGAGCATCGCTTACACGATTGGTCTCATAATCGGTACGAGCAACCAATTCGTCCGTAAAGAGTTTGAGCCGAATCTTTTCAATATAAGGTTTCGTCCCATGGTAATTATCATTGAGCTTGACGCTGACCTCGTTAATTCGATTCCCATCTTTAACACTCTTCACAAATTGATAAGGACCCGATCCGGTAAACTGGCGCTGAAATTCATCAGGGGAAAGGTGTGCCGGCAGAACCCCAAAATTACAGGAGTACAAGAAGGGACCGAAAGGCTTTGGCAATACAAAAACAACTGTATCTTTGTCGGGAGCAGTGACCGCCACACCCTCGAATGTTTTTGCAAGAGAGCTTTTGACCTCCGGGGTTTTTATGTAATTGACAGTGTGAATAATATCCGCCGAAGTCACGGGCACGCCATCGCTAAAGAGTAGGTCTTTTTTGAGCTTGAAGGTATAGGTCATCCCGTCGGAAGAGACCTCCCAGTTTTGGGCAAGGTCAGGAACAATTTTATCCTGCCCCTCTACCCGAACCAAGCCGCTATAAAGTAGCTTTGATAAACTCTTTTCAAGATCAGTCTGTGCCAGCACTGGATTAATATATTTGATATCTCCAACACTGTTTTCCACGTACTCTCCCCCACTACTTGGGATCGTTGTCGTACTTTTCATATAATGACTCTCGTACTTGTAAGTCACCAAACCAAGAGAGAGCAAAATAAAAATAATGGCCAGCACCTTCTCAGCCCGGCTCATAAGCCGATAGCTTCCAGATAATGACAGGCCTATAGATTTAACTTGATTTACCGCCCCGGCAACTCCGGACAGTGATAATTTCATAATAGTTTAAGAAAAGAAAACTGTTACTAGCGCCATCACGCAAAAAACCACAGCTACCACTATTGTGGAATAAAAGAGAAATTTCTCGATTCCACGCCGAGAACGGTAGACATTACCCTCACCACCAAAAGCCACCCCGAGCCCTGCCCCACGCTGCTGCATCAATATCAGGATCGCAAGCACGACAGCAAGAACTATTTGAATAATTTTAAGCGTTGTTGTCATAAAATGAATTATTAAATTTTGAAATGTAACAATGTTAACATAAAGGCTCTCGGCTGTAAACCGATTTTTGATTAGATTAATTTAATTGTATGGATTTAGTGGTATGTCTGGGGGAACATTATTAGGCATCCCAGAAGGGATCATTTTACTCTTTTTCCGAATTACCAGAATCACCAACAAAGCCGCAACCACAAAAACCAAAATCACTCTCCATATCATCGGTAACTTGGCCTTTTTGACCTCGAAAGTTGCTATTGTTCTAGTTTGAGATTCTTGGTCATAATTTTTTGCTACTGCTACTTCCACTCTATGAGCACCAGCATCGAGTGGTTCATCAGTAACAACCTTCCACCGCCCATCCTTCCCGACAGTAACTTTCTTTGAAACGGTTTTAGGGGAATGAATATAAACAATAATATCTGATGAAGGGTCTGCATTTCCCACTACAGCAACTCGATCCCTATCTGTTATCGTCTTCTCGCCTTTCATTGAAAAAACATCTCCTTTGACAGAGGAAAGAACAGCCTTGATTGGATCCTTAACAGGATCAGTGAAGGCTGGCACCTCACTGCCATCTTCCGATTTTTCAATTACCAGTGATTCTGTGTCGATTGGCAACCCGTTTTCCTGAAAAAAGACTGTTTGCTGTTTTATTATTATTCCTTGTGCTTTTACAGTAACATTCTTTTCCCCAGATTGAGTCGAAGTAAAACACTGAATCCAACCATCTCCACTCTTTTCAATTGCCATAAGATCTGAGGCCGTCACAGTGATAAGCGGTTTGATTGTTGTAATTACTTTCTTTTTTGAATCCAGTATTTTGATGCTTGCACAAATTTTATCTTTGCCGTCCGAGATAGCCTCCGTTTTATCAAAGGAAACAGAGGAATTTTTAGTATTAATCTGGCTTGATAATGCAACGGTTTTCCTTGGTGTGCTAGGCAAAACCGATTGATTTGAGTTATTTGCAGGTTCAGAGGTCACAGGGGCACCTGGGTCTGGTTCGGAAACAGGCTCTGGGGCAGGAACACTTGGTTCTGGTTCGGGAGTTGAAGTTTGTCCTAATATCGGTTGCAAGACAAGGCTCAAACCAGAGAAAACCGTGGCGAGGCTCTCACCGTTTGTTCCCACACAGGTTGTTGTTTGCAAATTCAACCCGGTGTTCCCGTCTTTTACAGCCTTAAACTTTACGCCTAGCGCCACAAGACTTCCGGTTGCACCTCCAAACTTTCCCCTGACAGCATGAATCATTCCCGGAGCTGTTTTTGCTTCAAGCATACTATCAAAATCCGCTGTCTCGACCATAGATTGGTATTCCAGAAAAGATGGATCAAAATTTATATTAACTTCGATAGCAGCTAATTGGATCGGAGCAGAAACGTTTGCCCAAACAGTGATCTCCTCACCAATATTGTAAGAGCTTTGAGCAGAAGTTAACGACACACTGACCACATTTGTATCATCAGCTTTAAACTTGCTTAAAATAGCTGCAGATGACGCAATTACTGCAATCACTATAACAATTGCAAACACCAGATATCGTTTATTTAATAAGTATTTATTGAGCATTTTCCGTTTTTTGCCAATTATCTGATCCATAAGCAATTGCAAAATCAAAATAATTAATTATACCGTCCCCGTTAAAATCTTTGGCAAAGTCAGGATCATCACTTGAAGTAATTCCTTTGCCATAACTTTGTTTCCAGGCAGAGAAATCATCCCAGTTAATAATACCGACGCTACTTCTACTAATGTCGCCGGCCAGAACCGTTCCACCGGAATCCAGTTCGACGTTTCCATCGAGGCGAACATTTCTAATTTTTTTAGGTAGATACCCCTTGATTGAGATGCGTATATCGTATAAGACACTTCTGCTAATTCCGGACACCTGATCAAAGTTTACCTTCGGATCTCCGTTATCGTATTTAAAATCAACCGTACCAAGTACAGAACCTGAGGACGGATCAATAACCTCAACTACCCCCTGAAGCCCGCTTCTTTTTTCAGCAGCACGCCCCTGTAATCTCGAAGCAATCGTTCCGATAATGTTGCTATCGGTTCTACCGGTGATAACCGAACTTACTCTAGTAGAATAACTAGTCGAGGTTCCGATTTTAAATTTGGCAGTGGCCTGATTAGAAATGTTACTCCCCACAGTAACAATGTCCGCACGCCTCTTGTCGATTGCATAATATAGCCCTAACGCCAGCACGAAAACAAACAAGACCAACTGCGCCGTTTTTTTATAATATATTGATCTGGGAACCATCATTTGACCTTAACTTTAAAGTTGACACTGACAACACCCGCACTCTTAAGCTCGGGCAGATTGCCCCATGTGAGTCTATTCCCGCTCAACACACCGCCTCTTGAAGCCGATCCGGAAACATATTCAACGCTTTCTGAAAGCGTGTCAGAAATTTCAACCTCTTTAAGTTGTTCTGCTCGGGCATTGTAAAGAGTCAGCGTATATGTTAGTGTGTCGCCTGTTTTTACCAAAACTTTATCTACCTGTTTGGTAAAAAAAACATCTTTTGGAATGATACCATCCTTACAGTAAGAAACATCCTTGATGCCAAGCGCCTTTGCGGGAGAATCCGAATTCAGGCAGTAGTTATTATTGGCCAAATTCACGAATCGCGGATCGGCGACCACCGAATTTCTATCATTTGCCGTTTCCTCGCCCTGCCACCAGGAAAAACTCTTAAGAGTTCTTCCACCAGAACCTAGCCTTATAAATGTATCAAGATTTGCCTTTGGAGCATAGAAAACATTTTTATCCATAAAGGACTTCCACTCGTATTCGCCATTGACTTTTGTGCTGTTCATCTCAATCGGCGCAAGCTTCATGCCTTCTCTCTTTGCTGCGTCTGCTACAGTATCGCCTGGATGATCTCTTTCTATCTTTGCGTTATAAGAAATATAGTCGAAGGTTGAGACAAATATATTGTTCTCGACTCTATTTTCCTTACCTATTGGATAGAAAGTAATTCCTGAGGACTGTCGCGTGTGGACAAAAACATTGTTTGACAGAAGATTGTTGATTGACTTCTCGCCAAGACTAAGCGATATGCCTGTGTTGAAAACTAAATTGTCGTATACTTTGATATTTTTGGAGCCGGCATCTAAGTAAATTCCGACTACTGCACCAGGTTCTATGCGCCAGGCATCCTTGGGACCAACATTATAAACAACATTTTTTCTTATCTCGGTGCCTGGCTGATCGCCATTTAAATAAATACCGCCGCCATCATTTAGTACCTGCATAACATCATGGATGGTATTATTTTCAATAATTGTCCCACCGATCATCCTTTCTGCCGGATCGGTGAGCGCTTGCGAAAATCCAATCCCTGAGTAAGGCATATTATATATGTTATTAGCCTGCAACAAATTACCGGAACCAGTGCCAAGAGCTATTCCCACACCAGAACCGCTATAAATTTTGCCTCCGTTTCTAATTGTGTTACCTAAGACCTTATAGCCGTCAATGTATTTGTTTCGATAAAATTTCAGCGGCATAGTACCAATCTTCATTCCGCCGCCACCCAAATTATCAAATGTATTGCCGGCAATCTCAAGATCCTTTGAGTACTCATCATTTAGCGCATAGAAACTAGTGTTGGAAAATGAATTATTAGAGAAACTAACATTTTCCGTTGCAGCAAGATCAATCATTGCCCTTGTTTGAACCATCGAGCCAAAAACTTTTCCTCCATATCCGACTTCCAGCAAAGCCCAATCCGAATATTTGAAATTCAATCCGGAAAAAGAAACATTTTTCACTTTCCTCGTTGCCACTCCGTTTGCAAATTTTATCGAATCGGTAACATTGCTATCCAGATATACAGCCCTGTTTTGATCCGTTCGATTGATATAGTTAAGCTTTTCTTCATCAAAACTCCAGCCATCATTGTTTTTGCCCGAGGAGTCTTTGAGATTATTATCAAAACGCAAAGAGATAAGAGCACCGTCAATATCGATGCCTTGATACATTTTAAAAATCTCATCTGCATTAGCAGCCCGATCAAGCACCACAAAATCGTCGATACCTCCAGTGTAACCAACAGAATTATAATGAGGTGCCAAGACCGGAGGTGAGGGATCTGGCAATGCAGGAGGCTCATAGCTCTGTGTCACAGTGCCAGAAAATTCACCATTAACATAACACCTGATCTCTTTAGTAGAAAGATCATAAGATACGGCAACATGGGACCATCGATTCAGTGCAAATTTGCCTGATCCACACCCACCTCTTTCTTCTTTATAAGGCACGGCAATTTGGTTACTATTAAAACTGATTTTATAGTTTCCTGCTGTTCCGTTATCAACAAAAACTTTCCCTGGGGATTCCGGGTTGACCCAAGCTGAAAAAGTAAAGGAGCCTTTGGACAAGCCGAGATCCGAGTAAGTACCCTTTGCGCTGAGCAAGGTTTCGATAACCGGGACCTCTAGCCTGGAAAAGTCCTCGCTCTCTCGGGGATAATAAAACAATTCCTTTGTTTCCTTATCAAGGTACCATTCACCTGGCGAATCAAGACCTTCAAAAACATTATCAATAAAATAATTTGAAAGACCCTCCAATGTCAGGTTATCGGAAATTACACCACCAATAGTTACTTCATCTACAGTTACAAGCCTGGTTGCCTGAACTTCCACCGTCCTTACTGATTTGATGTACTGTTTTGCTTGGCGATAGGAACTCATCAGCAGATCAAGCTGAACTTCCGAGAAATTCTTCCAGTTAGGGTTGATATCTCCCTGTTTTGCATAAAAAAACTCTTTTGTCGCTCGTTCTTTTGATACTCCCTCTGGATTAAGCCAATACGGACTATCGTTAATATTTGGGATTCGAGCTCTAGTCAACCTCTCTTCCCCTAAAAACAAGGAGCTGAAATTCCACTCGGGGCCGGCCAGAACAGCTTTCTTGATACCATGTTCCCGACCCTTGTAATCAGTAATGGTGTAATCGCTCCAACTTGGAGAAAGCTGCTTGCTTCCCAGAATATCGACTTTTTCACCTGGATAAGAACGATACGATATCAGGGATGTTTCACTCCCGGAATCGTCAGCAGTCAAAGAAAAAGCCTTATCCAAACGATAAGTGCCACCACGTAAAAAAACGTTTATAGGCTTAGTCCTGCTAGTTAGTGCTCTAATTTTATTTCTAGCTCCTTCAAGCGTAGCCAAAGGATGGGCAATATCACCGGAACTAGAATCATTACCATTTGTTGCAACAAAAATGTCTAACGAGTCTGATGCACTTGCCTGCAATTCTGTTTGATTAACTGTGACAAAAAAGAAACCCAAAAGAAGCAAAATTACAGCTATACGCTTCTGAACTAAGTAAAACTTCATAGACCCCTCAGTTTAGTCAAGAATTCTCAATTCAGTATATCAAAGTACTAATTTATTAAGCAACTTCCAGTCCTTTTTATGCTTTCCATAAAAAAAGGACCATCTTCCGATGATCATTTTTATGGAGCGGGTAACGGGAGATTCTCACAAACCAGTAAACTGGTTTCTGGACACCCTCGGTTTCCAGTTCCTTCCGACACGGGAGACCAATTGTTCTCCCGACCCCATTCATGTTCGACTCCTGCCTTTTCCATAATAAAAAACCCCAGCTAGTGGGGATTTTATTATGGAGCGGGTAACGGGAGTCGAACCCGTCTCTCGTCCATGGCAAGGACGCATAATACCGATATACTATACCCGCAAAC
>DAOOSE010000023.1:0-12422 GCA_035389625.1 bacterium | reverse complement strand
CTTGAATAGCTTATGCTAAGTAGGGAATCCCGTGAATGTTACGTTAGTGCATAGAAGTTGATAGACTTCGAAGAGTGGCGAATTTTATTATTCGCAATTTGAGTGGTACCGCGAGTGTATTAGAAATTGTTACACCCGTCTCAAAGTAAAAGCTTTGAGACGGGTGTTTTGTTTTTACCCCTTCTGAAGCAGACAGAAAAAAGAAAGGTGAAATAATTATGTTAACTCTTGACAAGGTTTTTGATGCACAATCTGTCCTGAAGAACATCATCCGCGAGACTTCACTTGTTCGCGCATACGGTATAGCACCCGAATGCGAGTTGTACCTAAAACCGGAAAACTTACAAATCACGGGATCTTTTAAAATCAGAGGTTCCGCATATAAAATTTCGTTGTTGTCTGATGAAGAAAAAGCGAAAGGTGTGGTAGCTTGTTCGGCGGGAAATCACGCCCAGGGAGTTGCCCTTGCAGCGACAAAGAGTGGAATAAAGTCTCTTATCTGTCTGCCCGACACAGCTCCTATTTCGAAAATAGAGGCGACAAAGAGCTTTGGTGCGGACGTATGCCTTGTAAAGGGATGCTACGATGACGCACATCAGAAAGCTTTACAGCTAAAAGAAAGCGAAGGCTATACTTTTATTCATCCGTTTGACGATGAGGATGTGATTGCCGGGCAAGGGACGATAGCTCTTGAGGTTCTCAATGAATTGGAAAACATTGACGCTATCGTGGTTCCTGTAGGTGGCGGCGGACTAATATCAGGTATAGCATTTGCCGCAAAACAGATAAAGCCTTCTGTGAAAATCTATGGAGTTCAAGTTGCTGGTGCCGCTAGCATGTTCAATTCGGTTAGAGACTGCAAAATCGAGTGTCTCCAACACGTTCATACGATAGCTGATGGTATTGCCGTGAAGAAGCCTGGAGAGAACACGTTCAAATATGTGAACGAATATGTTGACGAATTAGCATTAGTTACAGATGACGAGGTATCATCAGCAATACTCGGACTTATCGAAAAGCAAAAAATGATTGCTGAAGGCGCAGGTGCTGCTTCCGTTGCGGCAGTTATGTTTGATAAGTTCCCTCTGAAAGGAAAACGTGTTGTCTGCATAGTTTCAGGCGGAAATATCGACGTAACTAGTCTCTCAAGAGTAATAGAACGTGGCTTGTTTAAATCGGGACGTTCATCAAGCCTTTTGATTGAACTTATCGATAAGCCCGGTCAGCTGAAGGATATATCCAAAATCATTGCTGACAACGGTGCAAATGTAACCGGCGTGCATTACGAGAAAGGTAATACAGAGAGCGTAAACGGATGTTTCCTTAGAATAGAGATAGAAACAAGAGATTACGAGCATATTCAAACAATAACAGATGCCCTTCGTAATGAAGGATTCAAAATATTTTAAGTAAGTGAGGATAATGACATGATTGAGAGAATTTCTACAGATAAAGCTCCTAAGGCCATCGGTCCATATTCACAGGCAGTTTGCATGGGTAGTCTGATTTTTACTTCAGGCCAGATCGCGCTTGACCCTGATACAGGAGCAGTCGTCGGAGAAACTATCGACGAGCAGGCTCATAGGGTTTGCAAGAATATTAAAGCCGTTCTTTCTGCAGCTGGCGGAAGCCTTGAAACTGTTGTAAAGACCACTTGCTATCTGAGTGATATGAGTGATTTTTCGAGATTTAATGAAGTATACGGAGAATATTTCACTGGAAAGCCGGCTCGCTCCTGCGTGGAGGCTTCTAGACTCCCAAAAGATGTTTTAGTTGAGATTGATGTAATAGCGGAAAGGGGCAATATTTAACATGATGAATGCAAGTAAATACAAGATAGGATACTTCCCTTCTCCCGAAAAAAGTAATAATTGGGTAGAACGCGATCACATAGAGAAGCCACCTGTGTGGTGCAGTGTGGATATGAGAGACGGAAATCAAAGCCTCATCATTCCTATGAGTCTTGAGGAGAAAATCGAATACTACAAGGTTTTACTTGATGTAGGATTCAAGGAAATAGAGGTTGGATTCCCTGCTGCTAGCGATACGGAATACGAGTTTTTGCGTACACTTATAGATAAGAATATGATTCCTTCTGATGTTTCAGTTCAGGTTCTTACACAGTGCCGCGAACATATAATCCGCAAGACCTTCGAAGCCTGCAAGGGTGCTCCTAGTGCAATTATCCATTTCTATAATTCCGTAAGTGTTGCACAGCGTAATCAGGTTTTTAAGAAATCAAAGGACGAAATCAAGCAGATAGCAATAGATGGAGCTAAACTCGTCAAGAAACTGTCCACAGAATACGAAGGAAATTTCCGCTTTGAGTATTCTCCTGAGAGTTTCACTGGAACCGAGCCTGAATACGCTCTTGAGGTATGCAATGCTGTTCTAGATATTCTTGAGCCTTCGGCAACGAATAATGTTATCATTAATTTACCTGCAACAGTTGAGATGAGTTTGCCTCACATTTATGCAAGCCAGGTGGAATATATGAGTCGAAACCTAAAATACAGAGAGTTTGTAACGCTTTCTCTTCACCCTCATAATGACAGAGGCACAAGCGTAGCGGATACAGAACTTGCACTATTAGCGGGGGCTGACCGCGTAGAGGGTACTCTTTTCGGAAACGGAGAGAGAACTGGAAATGTGGACATTATCACTCTTGCTATGAATATGTATGCGCACGGTGTCGACCCTAAGCTTGATTTTTCCGATATTCCATACTTAGTGGATAAATACGAAAAGTGCACGCGCATGAATGTTTATGCTAGAGCACCATACGCAGGATCCCTTGTGTTTGCGGCTTTTTCTGGAAGCCATCAGGATGCTATTGCAAAAGGAATGAAATACAGAAGCAAGAATAAACTGAACGAGTGGTCCGTACCGTATATCCCAATTGATCCAAAGGATATCGGACGCACATATGATTCAGATGTGATACGCGTTAATTCTCAATCAGGCAAGGGCGGAATAGGCTATTTGCTTGAATACACGTACGGATACATACTTCCACCGAAAATGCGTGAACATCTTAGCTATCTGTGCAAGGGTATCTCCGACCGTGAGCACAAGGAATTGAAGCCAGAAGAAGTACTCAAAATCTTCACAGATAATTATCTCAACGTTGATGGAAACATCTCAGTAACAGACTTCGATTTCATGCGTGAGAATAATTCCGTAAAGATTAATATCTCTTTTATGCAAAATGGTATCGAAACAGAACTTGAGGGAGAAGGTAACGGTTCATTAAGTGCCGTGAGCAATGCACTAAAAGCATACACAGGCGACAATTACCTGCTTCAGGTATTTACTCAGCATAGTATGCAGGGTGAGGATTCTCAGAGTGTAGCCGCTTCATATATTGGAATCGAAAATGATAAAGGCGAAATGTTCTGGGGTGCAGGTACCGATACTGATATTATCAAGGCAAGTACAAACGCACTTCTTAGTGCTTATAACAATATGACAAAAGGAGGAAATGACTAATGGGAATGACAATGACTCAAAAGATTCTTGCCGCACACGCAGGGCTTGATTATGTGAGCGAAGGACAGCTCATCAGCGCAAAGCTTGATCTTGTTCTTGGAAATGATATTACAACACCCGTTGCCGTGAATGAGTTTGAAAAAGCGGGCTTCGATAAAGTTTTTAACAAGGATAGTATCGCAATCGTTCTTGACCACTTTGTTCCTAATAAGGATATTAAGGCGGCAGAACAATCGAAAACCTGTAGACAATTTGCAAACTGTCAATGCATTAGTCATTTCTATGATGTTGGAAAAATGGGAATTGAACACGCTCTTCTTCCAGAGCAGGGCGTAGTGACAGCTGGCGACTGCGTAATCGGAGCTGATAGTCACACCTGTACTTACGGAGCTCTCGGTGCTTTCTCAACAGGAGTTGGAAGCACAGATATGGCGGCAGGTATGGCAACAGGTATGGCTTGGTTCAAAGTCCCTTCCGCTATTCGTTTTAATCTGACTGGAAAGTTGCCTTATAACTGCAGTGGCAAAGATGTAATCCTTTCAATTATCGGAAATATTGGTGTTGATGGAGCATTATATAAAAGTATGGAATTTTCTGGCGATGGTGTGCAAAACCTCTCTATTGACGACCGTCTCTGTATTTGTAACATGGCAATAGAAGCTGGTGCGAAAAATGGAATTTTTCCTGTAGACGAAATAACACAAGCGTACATGACAAACCGCTGCGAGAGAAAGCCTGTTGTATTCGAAGCCGACAAGGACGCAAAATACGACAAAGTCTACGAGATTGACCTTTCGAAGATAAAGCCAACTGTAAGTTGCCCTCACCTTCCGGAAAACACAAGAAATGCAGAGGAACTTCACGACATAACGATTGACCAGGTTGTTATCGGAAGCTGCACAAACGGAAGAATGGAAGATATGGAGGCTGCATACAAAATACTAAATGGTAAAACGGTAGCTCAAAACGTACGTTGCATCATAATCCCTGCGACAATGCAGATCTACCGCGACTGCATAGAGCGAGGATATGTTACCGCATTTATCGATGCAGGTGCAGTAGTGTCTACCCCTACCTGCGGACCATGTCTTGGAGGCTATATGGGTATTCTTGCAGCTGGAGAACGCTGTGTTTCTACAACAAACCGAAATTTTGTTGGAAGAATGGGCCATACAGAAAGTGAAGTCTATCTGTCTTCACCTTTTACAGCGGCTGCTAGCGCGCTTACAGGCTTCATAACGGAATACAAGGAGGTTCAGTAATAATGAATACACAAGGTAAAGTATTTAAATACAAGGACAATGTTGATACCGATGTCATTATTCCTGCACGCTATCTTAATACTCCGGTAGCTGCTGAACTTGCCCTTCACTGCATGGAGGATATTGATAAGGATTTTGTAAAGAATGTGAAAGAAGGCGACCTTATAGTTGCTGGCTGGAATTTTGGATGCGGTTCGTCAAGAGAACATGCACCTCTTGTCATTAAGACCTGTGGAGTAAGCTGTGTAATCGCAAAAAGCTTTGCAAGAATTTTCTATCGAAATGCAATTAATATCGGCTTACCTATTCTCGAGTGTGAGGAAGCAGCAGAAGAAATCAGCGCTGGTGATGAGGTCTCTGTTAATTTCGATACTGGTGAAATCAATAATAAGACTACAGGAAAGATCTATACTGCACAGCCTTTCCCTCCGTTTATTCAGAATATTATCAAGAAGGGCGGACTTCTTGCATCATTAAAGGAGGCCGATAATGAATAAGAATATAGCAGTTATCCGTGGCGACGGAATAGGTCCCGAGATAGTAGAACAGGCTCTGGTTGTTCTTAACAAAATCGCGGAAATCTATGGACACATTTTTTCATATACCGATGTGGATATGGGCGGCTGTGCCATCGATAAGTACGGAGATCCACTTCCACAAGATATGCTTGAGAAGTGCATTAAATCCGACAGTGTACTGCTTGGAGCAGTTGGCGGTGATAAATGGAACAACGTTTCTCCTGAAATGCGCCCAGAAAAAGGGCTTCTCCGTCTTCGTGCAGGAATGCAAGTATATAGCAATAACCGCCCAACCAAGATATGGCCGCAACTTGCGGATTCATCACCACTTAAGAAGGCTATTCTGGATAAAGGAATCGATTTTATTATTGTAAGGGAACTTATTGGTGGGATATATTTTGGAGAGCATAAGACTGAAGTTATTGACGGAGAAAACACAGCTACCGATATTCTCAGATACACAGAGTCGGAAATCGAGCGTATCGGCCGAATAGGCTTTGAAACAGCGCTCAAGCGAAACAAGAAACTATGCTCGGTGGAAAAGAGTAACGTTCTAAATTCGAGTCGTCTTTGGAGAAGCGTTATGCACAGGATAGCCGATGAATATCCGGAAGTGGAGCTTACCGACATGCTAGTAGACAACTGTGCTATGCAGATTGTAAGAAATCCATCACAGTTTGATGTAATAGTTACGGAGAACATGTTCGGGGATATTCTTTCTGACGAAGCGTCTATGATTACAGGTTCAATCGGTATGATACCTTCTTCTTCACTAGGCGCAACAACTTGCGGTCTGTACGAGCCTATTCACGGTTCAGCTCCCGATATTGCTGGAACTGATATCGCAAACCCAATTGGAACGATTCTATCCGCCGCAATGATGCTCAGATATAGCTTCGATATGACTACTGAGGCACAGTCAATTGAGAATGCTGTTTTCGAGGTACTAGACAAAGGCTACCGTACGGCAGATACTATGCCTTCTGATAAGAACGAATCAGAAAAGTTTATACGAATCGGGTGCAAAGAATGCGGAAAGCTAATAATGAATCATTTAAGATAGGAGGAATGTAACATGATATTATCAGGAGCAGATATTGTTGTAAGAACCCTGATTGAACAAGGTTGCGACGTTGTTTTTGGATATCCAGGAGGACAAATCATACATGTTTATGATTCCCTGTATAAATATCGCGATGAGCTCACTCATGTTCTTACTGCTCACGAGCAAGGAGCTTCTCATGCCGCGGACGGCTATGCGAGAACCACTGGAAAGGTTGGTGTTGTTATAGCAACATCAGGTCCAGGCGCCACCAATCTAGTAACAGGAATTGCAACCGCTTATCTTGATTCGGTGCCTATGGTTGCTATTACAGGTAATGTTTTATCTTCACACCTTGGTTCGGACAGTTTTCAAGAGATTGATATTACAGGTATAACGCTTCCGATTACCAAGCACAATTATGTTGTTGGATGTGTTGAGGAACTCGCCGATACAATTCGCGAAGCTTTCAAAATAGCTTCTTCTGGCAGACCGGGACCTGTCCTAATTGATATACCTAAGGATATTCAGATGGCAAAATGTGACTATGAGCCTCAAGCGCCTTCTGTTCCCGATGAACGCAGGCAGGCAGATGATAATAGAATAAGAGAAGCTGCGGAATGTATTGCCACCTCCGAAAGACCTTTTATTTATTTCGGTGGCGGACTTATTTCTTCCAATGCAGAAGATGAACTTCTGGAACTTGCGGATTTAATTGATGCTCCTCTCGGTTGCTCTCTTATGGGAATCTCAGGTATTCCTACCGATCATCCGCGATTCCTGGGAATGCAGGGTATGCATGGCCATTATGCTTCGTCAATGGCAATGCACAGAGCAGACTGTATCATATCACTCGGTGTTAGGTTTAATGACCGAGTTACTGGAAACAGAGAGAAGTTCGCGAAGAACTCAAAGATTATACATATCGATGTTGACAGTTCGGAATTATCGAAAATAATCTCCCCTGCCCATGCTATTCGAGGAGATGTAAAGGTTTCATTAAGAAAACTCATTGATAACCTTTCTCCCATAAAACATGAAGAGTGGTGGAAAACTGTTGATAGTCTCCGAGAAGAAGAAGCTAAGAACACGGATAAGCGCGAAGGCATGACTCCTTTTAGGATCATAGAGACGCTAAATGACTATCTGAAGCCAGAAACTCCCATAGCTACAGATGTAGGACAGCATCAGATGTGGGCAGCACAGTATCTAAATTTCAAGAGTAGCCGAAAGTTCATTACTAGCGGAGGTCTTGGCACAATGGGGTTTGGTATGGGTGCAGCCATAGGTGCGCAAATGGGCACAGGAGAACATGCAGTACTTGTTACTGGTGACGGCAGCTTCGGAATGACCCTTCAGGAACTCTCAACAGCTGTTTCCTACAAGATTCCTCTCGTAATCGTGTTGCTTAATAACGGTGTGTTAGGAATGGTACGTCAATGGCAGACACTGTTCTTTGATAAGCATTATTCAAACACCATACTCGAAAGGAAAACTGACTTCGTACCTTTGATAAAAGCTTTTGGTGGCGAAGGCGTTCGGGCGACAAGCATAGAAGAACTTAAGACATCGCTCGAAAAGGCTTTTTCCTACGAAGGCCCATATCTAATAGAGTGTGTTATTGATAAGGATGAATTTGTTCTACCAATGCTTCCTCCGGGAGGCGCTATAGATGACATTATTGTAAAGGAGGATGATTTACGTGCATGAGTTTACTATGGCAGTACTAGTAAAAAACAAATACGGGGTGCTGAACCGAGTCACAAGTATGTTCAGAAGACGAAGATTCAACATTCGTTCTCTCAGCGTAAGTGAAACGGAGACCGATGAGTTTTCGAGAATTACCGTAACTTCTTTCGGCGATGACACGGAGAAGCGTCAATTGGCAGATCAACTTTCCAAGCTTGAAGATGTCTGCGTTGTAAGGGAGCTTACAGCAAAGGACTCGGTAGGCTTCGAACTGCTTCTTATTAAGATAAGAAATGACCCTGAGAATCGTCCCGCTGTTCGAGATACTGCAGATTCCTACGGCGCAGAAACCGTAGATTATACAAGAGATTCGGTAATTTTGAAGCTTACGGGAAGCACACGGAGAATAAGCGCTTTTATTGACCTTATGCGCGACTTCTCGATACTTGAAATCTGCCGAACAGGCGTTGCTTCATTGGAACGCGGAAACACAACAATAAGACAAGTAAAAATATAACTAAAAAGAAAGAGGTAACATTATGTCAAAGATTTACTATCAGGAAGACTGCAATCTACAAAAATTAGAGGGTAAGACAGTAGCTATTATCGGCTACGGCTCTCAGGGACACGCACACGCTCTTAACCTAAAAGACAGTGGAGTTAAAGTAATCATCGGTCTTTATGCGGGAAGCAAGAGCTGGGCAAAGGCAGAAGAACAGGGATTGTCTGTTATGACTGTAGCAGAAGCAACCAAAGCAGCTGATATCATCATGATTCTTACAAATGATGAGAAGCAGGCAAAGATTTATAAGGAAAGCATCGAGCCTAATCTTACAGAAGGCAAAACTCTTGCATTTGCTCACGGCTTTAATATCCACTACGGATGTATCAAGCCAGCAAAGAGCATTAACGTTATCATGGTTGCTCCTAAGGGTCCTGGACATACTGTAAGAAGCGAATACCAGGCAGGCAAGGGTGTTCCATGTCTTATTGCAATAGAACAAGACGCTACAGGAGATGCTTTAGAGATTGGACTTGCATATGCTCTAGGTATTGGTGGTGCAAGAGCCGGCGTTCTCGAAACAAATTTCCGTACAGAAACTGAAACAGACCTTTTCGGTGAGCAGGCTGTTCTTTGTGGCGGTGTATGTGCTCTTATGCAGGCTGGATATGAAACCCTTGTTGAAGCTGGATACGATCCAAGAAATGCATATTTTGAGTGTATTCATGAGATGAAGCTTATTGTTGATCTTATTTATCAGAGTGGATTTGCAGGAATGAGATATTCTGTATCAAATACTGCAGAATACGGTGATTATATTACTGGTCCTAAAATTATCACTGACGATACAAAGAAAGCAATGAAGAAGGTTCTTAAGGATATTCAGGATGGTACTTTCGCAAAGGATTTCCTACTTGATATGTCCGAATCCGGCTCACAGGTTCATTTCAATGCTATGAGAAAGATTGCTAGTGAGCACCCAAGTGAGATCGTTGGTGCTGATATCCGCAAGTTATATAGCTGGAGCGACGAGGATAAACTCATCAATAACTAATTAGAAAACCGTTCGATTATTCTAAAAATTAAGGAGAGATAGCATGAACAGCGATTCACTTATTTTCGGAGCTCATAATGCACCACACCGTGCTTTATATCACGCCATTGGATTAACTGATGAAGAACTAAAACGACCTATGGTTGGAATAGTAAGTTCATATAATGAAATTGTTCCGGGGCACATAAACCTAGACAAGATCGTTGATGCAGTAAAACTAGGCGTTGCCATGGCGGGTGGAACTCCAGTTGTATTCCCTGCTATTGCTGTTTGTGATGGTATTGCCATGGGTCACGAGGGGATGAGATATTCCCTTGTAACCCGCGATCTTATTGCAGACTCAACTGAGGCAATGGCTCTAGCTCATGGATTTGACGCTCTTGTTATGGTTCCAAACTGTGATAAGAACGTTCCTGGACTTCTAATGGCAGCAGCAAGGGTTAACGTTCCCACCGTTTTTGTAAGCGGAGGACCTATGCTTGCAGGAAGAGTCAACGGAGAAAAAACGAGTCTTTCTTCGTTATTTGAAGCAGTTGGAAAATTCAATGCAGGTAATATCACGGAGGACGAGCTAAAAAAATACGAGTGCAAGGCTTGCCCTTCCTGTGGTTCCTGCTCGGGCATGTATACGGCTAATTCCATGAACTGTCTTACGGAAGCTCTCGGTATGGGACTAAAAGGAAATGGAACAATTCCAGCGGTTTATTCTGCACGTATTGAGCTTGCGAAGCACGCAGGCGCAGCGGTAATGGAAATGTTGAAAAACAACATCCGCCCTCGCGACATAATGACAAAAGAAGCTTTTATGAACGCTTTAACTGTTGATATGGCTCTCGGTTGTTCAACAAACTCTATGCTTCATTTGCCAGCAATAGCGAATGAGTGTGGTATAGAAATCAGCCTTGATATAGCAAACGAAATTAGCGCTAAGACGCCAAATCTTTGCCATCTCGCTCCTGCTGGAAAAACATATATGGAAGATCTTGACGAAGCCGGCGGTGTTTTCGCTGTTATGAATGAATTGAATAAAAAAGGACTTCTTAACACCGAGTGCATGACTGTAACTGGAAAAACCGTGGGAGAGAACATCAAGAATTCATTAAATCTCAACACGGATGTCATCAGATCTATTGATAATCCATATAGCGAAACCGGTGGCATAGCAGTATTAAAAGGTAATCTTGCTCCTGAAGGAAGCGTCGTAAAACGTTCTGCTGTACTTCCTGAAATGCTTGTACACGAGGGTCCTGCAAAGGTCTTCGATTGTGAGGAAGACGCACAGCTTGCTATCAATTCCGGAAAAATTGTAGCAGGAGATGTTGTCGTTATCCGTTATGAAGGTCCTAAAGGCGGCCCAGGTATGCGTGAAATGCTTAATCCCACTTCCGCAATAATGGGCATGGGACTTGGAAGTAGTGTTGTCTTGATTACAGATGGAAGGTTCAGCGGAGCTACCAGAGGTGCTTGTATTGGTCACGTTTCACCAGAAGCGGCAAGCGGTGGATTAATTGGAGTTGTTGAGAACGGAGACATCATTTACGTTAATATTCCAGAGAATCGCATTGAACTTAAGGTTTCTGATGAAGAACTAGCAAATCGCATGAAGAACTTTGAACCAAAGCAAAAACAGCTGTCTGGTTATCTTAAGCGCTATGCAGCAATTGTATCAAGTGGTGCTTCTGGTGCTATATTAAACAGCTGATACGCCCAAAAGTGATTTAGCTATGTTTAAATAACATCCATTAATTAATAAGTAATAGAAAAGAGCTTCTTATTTCTAAGAAGCTCTTTTTGTATAAGAGAGATAATTAATGAAGAAATTCAATCTGTATTTTTCAACTATTCCATCGAGATAAATTTGTAAGTCTATAAGAAGGCTTATAGAGATTACTTACATCTATTAAGTGAAGTCATTCAAATCTCCATCAAATTAGAATTCCCCCAGAATTAAGTAGAACTGTTCATCAAGAATCAAAGCTATGGATGAAGCATTTTCTATATCTATAGCAGGAAATCTCACCATACCTCTACGTAGACCTGAAGGGTCACCATATACGCCTCCAAGTTCAATTGGCTCATACTCTACTCCGTCAACTATCAGACGCATGTCACTGGTTGTTGACTGATGAGCTTCTCCAGCCGCATCGTAATTTCCCCAGAAGTCTTCATTGATGTATTCAAGATCCGTACCTTCGTAGTAGAACTCAGCTTCTATATAAGTTGATTCCTCACTAAATTCAACATATGTCACATGGTATTCCACGTCATGTGTGCCCATGATTATAGGTGCATCCTCATAGCTGTGAGAAATTACAGAGGTAGCCGCAAATGAACTCATATCCTCTGGAAGAACGAAAGAAAAAGCACAATTGAGCATGACTTCTTCGTTTTCATAGTTTATATACGTATCATCCGTCTCACGAATACTTCTAATCTCAGTACAAATTGTTGCACCTGCTTCTACAAATGTTGGGTACACACCACAAGTCAAAATGTAGACAGAAGGGTCGTCAGGTGACTGAACTGCATACCCTGTATCGTAGATAAAATAACCTTCAAGCGAATCAAGTGACTCCCAATCAACCAAGTCGATACGGTTAGCATACTGCTCTTCACTTGCGCCTCCATAATATGTCATATTTAGTCTGCTGTGGTTTGCAACATATTCCTCATCATTACACTTAATGGTGTAAACCATTTGGAGGTTAGACCAGTCACCTGTTATTCCCTCAAGAGTAACTTCAAAGTCACCCACTACCTGTGTCTCGCTAATGTTCATTAGGTAGCCCTGTTCTGCAAGACTTGCAGAGATGGCGTCTTCATGCGCGTTTCTTATGTCCTCCTGCGACTGAATCATAGCGCTTAT
>DAOOSE010000022.1:0-12564 GCA_035389625.1 bacterium | reverse complement strand
ATCAAGCTGCAGGCGGCCATTGGGAGCAAGGTTATTGCCTCAGAGCGTATCTCTCCTTTCAAAAAAGATGTTATCGCAAAGCTCTATGGCGGCGACGTCACCAGAAAAAACAAACTTTTAGACAAACAGAAGAAGGGCAAGAAGAAGATGAAGCAAATCGGTAAGGTGGAAGTGCCCTCTGATGTGTTTGTGAAAGTATTGCGAAGCGAGTAGCTGACACTAAGGTTGCCAGAGGTGATAATTTTTGGTAGTATTGAGCTTAGTTTTAATGGATCGCTAGCTCTCCGCCAGCTGGCGGAGGTAGAGCAGTGTCGTAACATATTTGGATCGCTAGCTCAATGGTAGAGCAGTGGCCTTTTAAGCCATTGGTTCTGGGTTCGAGTCCCAGGCGATCCACCAAAAAAGCACTGAGCCGTTGCTTGGTGCTTTTTTGATTGCAGTAACGGGACTCGAACACGAAAGGGGTCGGGAAAACAGCTGTTTTCCCACTATCGGAAGGGACTGGAAACCGAGGGTGTCCAGAAGCCGAATGGCGTGTGAGATGTCCCAGGCGATCCACCACGCTCAGCGTGATGCAAGGGACGCTAAGCGTCCCACCAAAATACGATTGGTCTACTGACCGGTCTTTTTTATGTGTTGGAGATTAGTGGTCTTAATTAGTGAGGCCTATTGGTCATTTTTCTCAAATCCACTGATAATGGTTGAAATTAACCAATATACAAGTGCTCCCCAAAATGCAGCCCAGAAATTTGAAACTTCAAATCCTCGAACGATACTGGAGGTGAGCCAGAACATGAGGGCATTTATTATAAAGGTAAATAAACCAAGAGTGAGAATATTAATCGGTAGCGTTAGTAATAATAAGACCGGTCTAACTAACGCATTGATCAGACCAAAAATAATAACGGTTATTAGTAGCGACCATGTGCCGGAAAAGTAGATCCCCGGAACGATATAGGAGACAAGAAGCAGAATTAGAGCATTTAAAATCCACCGTAATAAAAACATGTTTCTCCTGATTACTAGGTAGGGTCAGGGTAATATTGCCTGTTTCCTTGACTGGCCGATTAACCTTAACCCAAATTAATTTTTTTTACTTTTTCGCCAATTTAATATTACAAGCATAATTGGCGGAAGCACGACCCAAACGGTTTTCATGTTGTATATTATCTGAGCTGCTTTTGAAATCTCAATATAGTGATTGCGGGTAGCTTCCGGCAAAAAACCCATCACAGACGAAAGAATCAATGCTATTGCTAGTGCGCTATATATCATAACCTCAAAGAGAGAGGTTTCTCCGCCTGAGCGGTTGTTTCTCGAATTGATTGCTCCTGTGACAAGAAAGATAGAAACCAAGAATACTATGATGGCGATAGTTCCACTTGAAGCGTTGCTTCTGACCCAGACTTGATTAGCCACAACTTTGTTACCGTTAAAAAACTCGAAAAGAGTTCCTGAAAAGTTTCCAGCAATCACAAGCCCAATATAAACTGAACAGAGAAAGGTGATCGTTTTTTCTCGTTGCAGAATAAACGAATAGGCTATTCCTACAAGAAATATCAGTCCAATGAAAATATCGATGCTTGGAAGCTGCATTCGGTGTGACCCCTCCAAGGTCAAGGCCTAAAACGAATTCTGGTACTATAAAATCCTCTTCCATTATCGGTCATTTAACGCTTGGTGTCAATGTGGAAAATTCGCAAGGCGCAGTTAGCAAATAGCTCATGGCCGATAGATAGGAGTAGATGATTGCTCCGAGAGCGATAAGCAATTAGCTATTAGCCATGTGCAAAACTAAAACCAGCTTCGCTTCTTCTTGTCAGCCTCCTTGAGTTTTTCCCAGAGCTCCCGCTGTTCTTTTGATAAGCCGGTCGGTGTTTTGATAGTTATTGTTACTATAAGATCCCCGCGTCGCCCATTGCGCATCTGCCTTCCTTTACCAGGGAACCTGAAAGACGAGCCTGACTGTGTTCCTGGTGGTATTGAAAAATCGATATTTTCTTTGTCTACTGTGATAGAGATTTTATCACCAAGCGTGGCTTGTGCAGGTGTAATTTGAAGTTCCGCCTGAACTTGAGAAAGTGATGCTCCGAAGAAATCCTCGAATATGTCTCCCAATCCGCCACCAAAGCCGAAACCTGAGAAATCGAATCCTCCGGCACCATTAAAACCGCCAAAACCTTGAGAATGGCTACTGGCGCCTTGTCGGAATGCAGCATCTCCGAATTGATCATATTGAGCACGTTTTTGAGGATCGGAGAGAACCTGATAAGCCTCATTAACTTCCTTAAATTTCTCTTCAGATTCTTTGCTTCCGCCCCTGTCCGGATGATATTGAAGTGCAAGCTTGCGGTAGGCTTTTTTGATGTCTTCAGTTGTGGCGTTCTTTCCGATGCCTAGCGTGGAGTAGTAGTCTCTTGCCATAATTTGTTACTCGCGGAAGATTTTTCCTGTAAGAGCCTCGATGTTAATACTAAAATCAGAATTTTCTCCGATATATTGAACCCTCCAGGCGAGTGTATTCTCTGCTCCAATGTTGCGTAGCGTTAACTGAACTAATTGCAATGTATTGTTCTCGCGCCAGCTTAAGCCGCCGTTTTTTTCTGCAATTTGGAGGGCGGAAACGTGATTGACTTTCCAGAGCTTCAGGTCGAAGGGGGTGGGATTACCAAGATAGTCATCTTTTGGAATTATCGCCCTCAGAAGGCCACTCTTGCCATTATGGTTGAAAGTAATCGTCCAATTGTTTCCAGGATCAGTTTCGGATGAAAAAACATATCTAATAGTTGTTTGTTCCGGCATCAGGTCTTTTCCCAGATCGATCACAACGGCGGAAAGGGCATTCTGAGGATTAGCTGCAACGGCTAAATTGTATGCTTTGGTGTACTCAGATTTAAGGTCGGAATTGAAGTCGCCAGGATCCATATTCGAAAGGTTGGCAACCACCTGCTCTGGCTCGACACTTTCCGTTGGCTTTTGCTTGTTATTTAGAAAGTACATTGAGGTTAGTCCAACTATACCTGCAATGACTACTACAACAACAAAGATAACTCTCTTGCTAATCATAGCTCCCCCGAAAAAGGGGATCCCTCCGCTAAAATATTTATCTTTATGATAAAGCAAAATGACCAAACTGTCTATGCCGCTCCAGAGGGAGGTCAAGCCCTGGAAGTGTTATTGCCTATTTCTTCTCTGTGTCCTCAGCGCCATCCTCCTTGACTTCCTCCGCCGGTCCTTGTTCTGGATTGGGGGTAGCTTGTTCGTACATCTTGGCGCCAAATTGGGAAAGTGTTTGGCTTAAACCCTCTGTCTGGGTTTTTATCTCTTCCAGATTATCCTTCTCTTTAATCTCTTTGAGCGTTTTGATCTTTTCCTCGATGTCGCTCTTTAGATTAGAGTCAGCTTTGTCACCCGCATCCCTGATTGCTTTTTCCGAAGTGTAAATTAGTGTATCTGCCTGGTTTTTAGCTTCTACAAGTTCCTTTTTCTGCTTATCTTCTTCGGCATGCTCTTCTGCTTCCTTGCGCATTCGCTCTACCTCTGCATCAGATAGACCGGAGGAGCTTGTAATTGTAATCTTTTGCTCTTTGTTTGTAGCTTTGTCTTTGGCACTAACATTTACAATGCCGTTTGCGTCAATGTCGAAGGAAACTTCAACTTGAGGAATACCGCGGGGGGCCGGAGGAATGCCGTCAAGCATAAATCTGCCAAGTGTTTTGTTGTCGGAAGCCATCTCTCGCTCACCCTGAAGAACATGGATTTCTACTGATGTTTGGTTGTCGGCTGCGGTTGAGAAAGTCTCTGATTTGGAGGTAGGGATTGTAGTGTTTTTCTCGATTAACTTGGTGGACACTCCGCCGAGCGTTTCAATACCGAGTGAGAGTGGAGTAACATCAAGAAGAAGAAGGTCTTTTACTTCGCCTCCCAGTATTCCACCTTGGATCGCTGCGCCGAGTGCTACTGCCTCATCAGGGTTGACGGAGTGGTTTGGTTCCTTCTCAAAGAACTTTTTAACCGCTTCGCGCACTGCCGGCATCCTTGTCATGCCACCAACGAGAATAACCTCGTTTATCTCACTTTTTTTGAGTCCGGCATCCTTAAGGGCAAGCTCACAAGGCTTGATTGAACGTTCAATTAATTCATTGGTTATAGATTCTAGTTTGGCACGGGTGAGCGTCATTTGCAGGTGCTTAGGGCCTGAGGCATCAGCTGTAACGAAAGGAAGATTGATTTCAGACTCGTTTGTTGTGGAGAGCTCGATCTTTGCTTTCTCGGCAGCTTCCTTTACTCTTTGCAGTGCAGTGCGGTCGTCATGGAGATCTATTCCCTGGTCTTTCTTGAACTCATCAATGATATATTCCATGATCCTTTGGTCAAAGTCGTCTCCACCCAAATGGGTGTCGCCATTAGTAGATTTGACCTCAAAGACACCATCTCCAAGCTCTAGAATGGTAATGTCGAAAGTTCCACCACCGAGATCATAGACGGCAATTTTCTCATTTTTTTTCTTGTCCAACCCGTAAGCGAGTGCTGCGGCAGTCGGTTCATTGATAATACGTTTTACGTCTAGTCCCGCAATCTTTCCGGCATCTTTGGTAGCTTGGCGCTGGGAATCGTTAAAGTATGCAGGCACAGTGATTACGGCTTCCGTAACCTTTTCTCCGAGATAAGTTTCAGCATCACTTTTTAGTTTTTGAAGAATGAAGGCAGAGATTTCTTGTGGGCTGTATTCCTTATTATTCATCACGACTCTGACTGATCCGTCTGTTGCCTTTTTTACTTCATAGGGAACTTTTTTAATTTCAGCCTTAACTTCAGGGTCGTCAAATTTATGGCCAATGAACCTTTTGATTGAATAGACTGTGTTCTCTGGATTAGTGATTGACTGCCGTTTTGCCAGCACGCCAACTAATCGGTCGCCTTTTTTGGTTTCGGCCACTATTGAAGGGGTAGTCCGTGTTCCTTCACTGGAAGGAATAATTTTAGCCTCTCCACCCTCCATCACGCCGACAGCAGAAAATGTTGTTCCAAGATCAATCCCAATAATTTTTCCCATTTTTTAGCTCCTCTTTGGTAATTGCTCACCCTGATTGTGTTCCTGGTCACTTTTCCGCCTGATTGCCTGCTTGTTGGCAGGCGGGTCGGAAAGCATTTGTGACTGTCCTCACAAAGTAAGGGTTCGCTCTTTTAATTATTATATTAAAAATGTAAAGTAAACTTTACATTTTGTCAATAGATGCTTACAAATTAATCAAGAAAGTGAGGTTTATCTAGGTATGTTTTTGGAAACTTTAACCTTCGCCGGGCGGAGAACTTTTCCGTTCAAAATATAGCCGGCAGCAACTTCTTCCACGATAATATTGTCAGGCTTAGATGATTCTATGTGTTCGATTGCTTCATGGAGGGTTGGATCAAAGGTTTGGTCGAGTGAAACAATTTTTGTGAGACCAACGTTTTCCAGTGTCGATTGAAGTTGACGCTCGATTTGAACAACGCCACTTACCCAGGAATTCTCTCTTAGGTCTTGTGGTATATGTTTGGCGGCAAGCTGAAAATTGTCAAGGATTGGTAGAATTCCTTCAATAATTGTTGCTTGTGCAGACAAAACACTCTTTTCTTTTTCGAGAGTGACCTGTTTCTTGTAATTAATAAAATCGGCCTGAGTTCGTTGCCAGCCTTGTTTTAGTTCTTCTATCTCCCGCTCCAGTGTTCTAGTAGTTTCTTTGTTCTCAGTCAAATTTGCATCATTGTTGGTTTTTTTCATGGAATACACATTAGTTAGATATGTTAATGAGTTGATTTTAACCCAGGAGGTGAAAAAAATCAATTAGGTATTGGTATGATACAATGGTTCAAAGATGAGAAAAATATGGCCTCATCAATTGCTAGTGACTGTTATTGGCGGGTGCCTGTTTGGTTTTCTTGCAGGAACATTTTTTGAGCTTGATTGGAAAAGATCTATAACTACATTTGTGGTTGGATTTGTTTTACTTCTCGCAGCACTGTTTTTTGCTATCCTGGTAGGGGTTAGACCGATCGCACTGTTAAATTTTTTTCTAATTGCTTTTTGGATCGGGTTGGCTTTCCTTGCAAATTTTTCTTCAAAATTGGAGGGTGTAGATTCGTTTGAAGGAGGGGTTGTAGTAAAAGTAATTTCACCGGTATCCTTTTTGGATAGAGAACAGGAAATGATAGTAATAATGAAAGGATTTTCAGGGAGTGATTCCGATATGGTTTTTTTTGAGGGACACCGAGCGATAATCAGGATTCCGCGCTATCCCGAATTTCATTACGGCGAGTGTATGATTTTCTCTGGGAAACTGTCTTCGTCAAGGGATGTGACACCAAATCTTCGTTCACTAATGAGGGCCAAAGAAGTGAGTTATTATGGGAAAATTTTTTCTGTTACAGGGTTTGAGTGTCCCAAGAGGCCGTCATATCCTGAAAAGATAGCCGGCAATTTATATCAAATACAAAGGGCGGCCAGGAATAACATCGAGCAGTCTCTGCCGGAACCGGGAGCCTCACTTGCTGCTGGAATTCTACTTGGAAGCAGCGGGGTAATGCCAAAAGATTTTAAGAACTCCCTTTCCAAAACCGGCCTTACTCACATTATTGCATTGTCTGGATATAACATCAGCATCCTTTTGTTTGCCGTGGTTGGTTTGTTGGTCGGAGTTTTTGGGAAAAAGTGGTCCCTCTCTTTGGGCTTAATTTTTGTTACCCTATTTGTTGTAATGACTGGTGCGTCTGCAAGTTTAGTGCGGGCTGCCTTGCTGGCACTTTTTGTTGTAATTGCCAAAATTTTCGGCAGAGAACCGTATTTGCCATCTGTTTTAACTTCGGCAGCATTAGTTATGTCAATCGACAATCCCTTTGTCATTCGTTATGATCTCGGATTTCAACTCTCTTTTCTTGCATTCATCGGACTGATTTATCTTGGTAATTACTATGAGCGAATCTTTGCTCGGGTGAAATTCATTCCAAAATTGCTTCAAAAAATGGTTGCTGAAACTTTAGGTGCACAGAGTGCAGTAATCCCCTTGATAATTGCGAAATTCGGGACGGTTTCACTAATTGCACCCCTAGCAAATATTTTGATAGTTCCGGTGGTTCCACTGATTATGGCAGTAGCCTTTGTCTCAGCGATGCTCGGCTTTATCTCACCTGTTTTCTCTAATTCTGTCGGGTTGATATTATGGTTACTTGGACAATATGTAATAAGACTAGTGACCTTCCTTGCCTCTCTTCCTGGAAGTAATTTTCTGATTGAGATTGGCAAATGAGAAAGACTCATGCATTATTAATGTCCTTGCTGCTCGGGTTGATACTTGTCTGGAGTATTGTTTTTCAGTCTCAGTACAGCGCCCATCTAAAGATTTCATTTCTCGACGTCGGTCAGGGAGACGCGAGCTTGATCAGTGTCGGGAATACCCAGGTTCTGATCGATGGGGGGCCAGGGAGTGCGATTTTGGCAGAATTGGGCAAGGAAATGCCTGTCACTGACAATGAAATCGAATATATGATTCTGACCCATCCGGACAGTGATCACCTTGATGGACTTATTCCGGTAATTGATCGATATAAGATCGGAAAAATATATTTAAGCGGGGTCAAAAGCACCAAAGCCGCTTACTCGATTTTTGTTGAGAAGGCTCAAACGCATAAGATCCCGATAGCAGTCTCCATGACTGGAGAGAAGCTATGGCTCTCGGGCGAGGATTCTCTGGTTTTTCTTTGGCCGGGCGAACGTTACCTCGGTAAAGACTCAACCGATACAAACAGCACATCTATCGTCTTGCGCTATTGTCATCTGGAAAAGTGTGCTCTTTTCACGGGGGATCTGGAGCAAGACGGCCAAGCGGAGATGCTTAGAGGGTGCCCAGATAAAACTTTGCTGAGTGCCGATATCTTGAAAGTACCTCACCATGGCTCAGTCAATGGATTGGGTGAGGAGTTTTTAACAGTTATCAAGCCAAAAATTGGCATAATTTCTGTGGGTAAAAAGAATGGCTATGGTCATCCTCACCAGGCAGTGCTTTCTCTTATGAAAAAGTATGAAATTATTATTAACAGAACCGATGAAGAGGGGACTATAAGATTTGAATATCGAGACGGAGAGTTTATTAGGGAATAAGCCAAAAACCAAGGCTCCAAAACAAAAATAAAACTAGAAACGATAAATCAAAAACCCAAAAATAACAATTATCGGAATTTTATAATCTTGATTTTGTTATTTCCCTTTTGGCTTTGGGGTCTGGAGCCTTGGCTTTGTTAAACTCCTGTTGAGCTTGAAAAAAACTACCCATTCGACTAGAGTTATGAAGAAATAAAGGAGTAAATATGTCTGGACACAGTAAATGGGCTACAACAAAAAGAAAAAAAGCAACAATCGATGCCAAGAGAGCTAAACTTTTTACTAAAATCGCGAAACTAATTACCATCGCGGCCAGAGATGGAAAGAGCGGCGATCCATCAATGAACCCCGGCTTGCGATTAGCTGTCGATAATGCTCGTGCTATTAGTATGCCCAAGGACAACATTGATCGTGCAATAAAGCATGGAATTGGCGAGAGTGGTACTGGTGCTAAATTGGAGGAAATCCAGTACGAGGCTTATGGTCCTGGGGGAGCTGCTATATTGATTGAGTGTCTGACAGACAATCGCAATAGGGCTATTGCGGAGATCAAGGCTACCTTAAATAAGAACAACGGTTCGATGGCAACAACCGGCAGTGTTTCATATCTATTTAAAAAGGTTGGTCAGGTCATCCTGGATGAGGAAAAGAATCGAGTTAAGGGCGAAGAACTGGAGTTAATAATTCTAGAATCAGGGGCGGATGATTTTAGCAAAGAGGATAATTTCTATGTTCTGGTTTGCGAATTTACGAAACTTATCTCAGTCAGGAAGAAGCTAGAAGAGTCTCAAATTGTTGTCGATGCTGCCGAGGTCAGTTACATGCCCAACAGTGACCTTGAGCTAGATGAGAGCAAGAAAGAGTCAGTGGTTAAATTACTTGAGGCGCTTGATGATCTGGAAGATGTCAATAATGTATATACGAACGCAAGTTTATAATCCACAGATGGACGACGGACGACAAATCTTGTCAGTTGTCTGTTGTCTGTTCAATCCGTTGTCCTTTTTTGAAGATTCGGGTGGTTTGTGCCATAACCATGAGGAAGTGATTTAAGTGAATACAAGCAATATTTGCAAACCGATCCGAATCTTAGGGATTGATCCGGGAACCGCAATCATGGGGTGGGGGATTGTCGATCAATCAGGGCCCGACATTAAGCCAGTTCGGTTTGGTTGCATCACCTCGGATAAAACAGTTAGCCGTGACGATCGGCTTTTTGCAATATTTGAAACCCTTGGTCAAGTTATGAGAGATTTTCAACCAACAGAGTGTGCCATCGAAGAACTTTTTTTCTTTAAGAATCAAAAAACTATCATTTCTGTTGCTGAAGCAAGGGGCGTCGCAATTCTAGCAATGCGAAACTTCGGTCTCCACCCTCACGAATATACCCCTTTACAAATCAAACAAGCTCTTACTGGCTATGGCAGGGCAGAAAAAAGCCAAATTCAGGAAATGGTAAGACTGATTTGTGATCTCAAGGAGTGTCCTAAGCCGGATGACGCGGCCGATGCTCTGGCGGTCGCAATTTGCCATGGTCAGACTAATAGGCAACTGGCAAGCTAGCCAAGAATTCTCGAGTCTTGATTTCCCGTACAAAAAACCGCTATCATTAAGTAACAATGGATAAAAAAAATAGTTCGGATAAATTTCTTGCTGGAAAAGTTGCTCTGATCACCGGCGGCACGACGGGGATTGGCCGCGCGACAGCCGTTGCCTTGGCACATCAAGGTGCTGATGTGTTTGTATTCGGGCGCCACCAGAATAAGTTGGATGACGCAATTGCCGATATCAAGAAAATTAGTGGTCGAGAGGCTTTTGGGCTCTGTGCAGATGTTTCAAAAATCGACGATATTAAAAATGTTTTTAAGAGGATTGACGATAAATTCGGTAAAATTGACTTTTTGATTAACAATGCTTCTCTAGGGGCTAGAAGTATTCTGGATCAAGATTTCGAAAATATGGATTACGTCCTTGACGTGAATATTAAAGGCTATCTACTTTGTACCAGATATGCCCTTGACAGAATGATTCCGGTCAAGAGTGGACATATTGTGAACATTGGTTCGATGTCTTCAGAGGTTAGAGAGGGAGATGCAGATATTTATGTGGCAACAAAGTCAGCGATTGCCGGGTTTAATGAGTCGCTTAGAAAAAAAGTTCGCTCGCAGGGAATAAAAGTGACACTGATCAAACCAGGGTCTGTCGGCACAGATATGGTGACCGAGACAGTGCAAGAACAAGTGGAAGCGCAAGAAAAACGATTGTTGCTTAAGGCTGAAGATGTGGCAAATTGTATTCTTTTTGCTCTTTTACAATCGGATCGGTGTGAGATAATTGACATAGGCCTAAAGCCGCACTATCAGCCTTTCTAGCCCCAATATTAGTTAAAATGGAAATATTTGTATGCCTCAGCTTAGACAAAACATAGTTAACGGTGAGTGGGTAGTTATTGCTCCTGAACGTGCCAAGCGTCCTCAGGATTTTATCATTCCCAAGGGGGTGAAGGTCTCACATAAGGACAACTGCCCGTTTTGTATAGGCTCGGATGGCTATAAAAAAAATGAGAAGGTCAGAAAAGCGGCAAGTGATCATGTCTACGTGGTTGAAAATAGGTTCCCTGCGTTCGTGGAAGGTGAAGTGACAGTCAGTAATCGCAGCTCCTATCCTGAGAACGGTTTTTACAGGGTAAGAGCTTCGATCGGAGATCACGAGGTGGTAATTCTTAACGAGCATGATGAAAGTATTTTTACCGCACCCAAGCCATTGTTGGCAGAACTGTTTGAGGTAACAAGAGATCGATACATCGCAATGAAGAAAGATCGAAGGATTGTCTCGATCATGCCAATATATAACCACGGAGCTGAATCGGGTGCCTCTATTGATCACCCGCATGCTCAAATTTTTAGTTCAGGTATTGTTACAAATTCAGTTGAAAAAGAGCTTGAAGGTTCGGAGAGGTATTTTGGAATAAACGGCGTATGCGTGTTCTGTGATATGATCAAACATGAATTGGCTGAAAAGGTCCGGATCGTATTCCAGAACGAACATTTTATAGCACTAGCTTTCTTTGCAGGACGCTTTCCCTTTGAAACCTGGGTTTTACCAAAGCGTCACGAAAGCCAGTTTGAATTGACCGGGAAGCTGAGCATGAAGGAGTTCGCTGATATTCTATCGGAAACCTTAAAACTGCTTGGTAAAACGCTTGATAACCCACCGCTCAATTTTTATCTTCATACCCTTCCCACTATTTATTCAGATTCATCATCCTATCACTGGCATCTCGAGATTACTCCAAGGGTTACAAACTTTGGTGGATACGAACTTGGCAGTGGCGTTATCATAAACGTGATGCCACCGGAGGAAGCAGCCCACTATCTTAGGGAGAGCACTCATTTGGGGCAAGAAGAACGATGATCAAACTAACTCGTCTTTCCGATGGACCAATTATCTCTCCCAGAGCTGGTATAGATTGGGAGAAAAACGGAGTTTTTAATCCCGGTGTTTGCTATGACGGAAAAATTGTCCACATGCTTTATCGAGCATTTGGAGAGGACAACGTCTCTCGATTGGGGTATGCTTTCTCTCGTGATGGTATTAACTTTGAGGGGTTTTTGGATCGACCTGTTTTTGATCATACGGAAAATCCGGAGGAGGTTTGGGGGTGTGAAGACCCAAGAATTACCAAAAATGGTGATGATTTTTACATATCCTACACTGCTCTATCACCCAAAAATATAAAAGACAGTGTTAAGTATCCCTTTCCGGTAGATCTACCATATTCCATCAAGATTGCATTAGCCAAAACTAAGGATTTCAGAAGATATGAAAAAATGGGGACCATCCTTCACTCCCCGGATAAAGATGCAGCCTTGTTTCCTGAAAAAATCAATAATCATCAGTATTTATTTCACCGTGTTTGGCCGAACATTTCGCTCGCCAAATCTAAAAACCTTGAAGAGTGGATTGACTTAGGTGCCATAATGAAGCCCAGGGCAGGTTTTTTCGATTCTTATACTATAGGGGTTGGAGCACCCCCGATTAAAACCGAGCTGGGCTGGCTTGTTTTTTATCATGGAGTTGATGAGGCTTTGACGTATTGTTTGGGAATATTTATTCTTGATCTGAATCACCCGGAGGAAGTACTATATCGGAGTTCAAAACCAATATTAGAACCAAAACTTCCCTTCGAACGAGAGGGTTTCGTAAAAAATGTGGTTTTTACATGTGGAGCGGTTGAGATAGATGGAAACTTTTATGTTTATTATGGTGGCGCTGATACCTGCATAGGTGTAGCTATGGTCAAAAAGAAAGTATTACTGAAAGATCTGGTACAAGCCATGCAAATTAAAATTAATGCCGTAACGTCTTAATTTTTGCCAAATTTCTGATAGCATAATTATTCTCAATAATTTTTATCACGCAAAAAT
>DAOOSE010000021.1:0-12761 GCA_035389625.1 bacterium | reverse complement strand
GAAGCAATGGCTTCATCATGGGTTTGAACGACACGATGAAGCCATTGCTTCAAGATCCATCGCGAGAGCGTCCGCTCCCATGGTGGCTCTGGACGGTGGCCTTCATCATCACGATCGGCATCAATATCGCAAAGAACGGCTTGGTGAGCATTGGGGTAGTCTCGCCAAGTCTCCTGTTAGTACCCCACCTTGCAGTGGCCTTAATCGCAAGATATGGCCGCAAGAAGTAACCGGGGGCATGCAATGCGCACAAGAGGGACGAGCGCGACGCATCGCCCCTTTTGTGTTTTTGTGTACCAAAACTCGATTTAATAACTAACTTCCTATTGCCCACTTGGAGTTTTGTCCCAAGGGAGGATAAAGAAACACTGGCTTGGCTAAAGACGTATCTACCTCCACGGCAATCCAGGATTCCGTTGTTTCATTGGGTTTGATTAGCAAGTCGCTACTGCTGATAGTGTAGTTTTCGCCCAGTTGCTTAACATATTCGTCATCGGTAAAAGGATTGGTGTCAACTGCTCGCCCCGGATTATTCTCTGTAGATATCCACCCGGTCTTCCTGTTAAAAGTTTGGTCCTTTTCCGAAATATTTTTGACTACAAATTTTAAGCCAACAACATTTCTTTCTTTTTCCTCAAGTAATCCGGTTTTTCCGTTTGGAGGAAGCGTAGCAAGAATCTTTTTCTCGAGTAGTTTTAGCTCTATGTCGCCAAGATTGGCCGTATCGCCAATGTGCTTAATATACGAGAGATCATTTTTGATGGAATCCTTTTGAGCAGCAATTTCTTCAGCCTGTTTTATGGCAACATTTTGCCGCTTTGTTGTTTTGGTCTTGGAGTAACCCCAATATCCGGCCAAGCCCAAAATTACCAAAAGTATTATTGATAAAATGATCAATAAAATACTCTTTACCAAGATACTGATCTTTTTATCGATAACGTCTAAATCTTTTTTCATGCTTGCCTTCAGTTACTTAACCATATGATACTCCCTGGAAGATATTCTGCAATTTATCATCCGATTTCGCTCATGATGCCGTTTTCCCGAACATGCTTGATCGTAGTGAGAAGAATTTGAAAATTTTTTAAATCATCGTATTCTTCCAATAGTCGATTGACCAATTTTTTGGACGAGATCATTTCCGGCAAGGTTTCACTAATCAGGACAATTGTCGGGAATACCCCTCCAACATTGTCTTCCCAATCGTTGGAATAATAAAAATCGAAATAGTCCTTGATTCTTTTGCGGACCGAGTATCCGGGGAGGGATGAGCTGATTATCTCCAAAAAGTAATACTTTTTCTTATCATTTGCAGCTTTTTCGATAACAAGGCTGACATGGGAATCTTTTAAAAAATGATATGGGGAATCGGGGTTCAGAAAGCTGGGGCTGGTTGCTACCTTGTACGAAACCTGATCAGTATTTTTGCCTCTTAATTCAAGATAGGCATCGGCCAACAACTGGCAATTAGCGGCGAAAATGTTTGAGCGGTCTTTTTCCCGATGCAGTTTGGATATGTGCTCCTTGGGGCAATCAACTAAAGTCTTCAGGAATTTAATGCCATTAGCTCCGATATAGTAGACTGCCGGCTTGGTGTTTTCTCCGAATTTGGTTGAGTAGATTCTGTTGAGATATTCTTTTTCGGTTAAGTCTTTGAGCCAGATATTTATAGTTTTGGGGTCTTTGTGGTTAAGGAGGGTTTGTATCTGGATCCGGTTTAGGAATCTGAAGTGATAGATGAATTTAAGTATTTCTTGTTGTTTGTTTGAGATTTTAGGAAGTGTTTTGGTTGTTTGATTGTTTTGCATATTACTGTTTTTTTGCCTTACCCCCACCATACCATTACTTATGTAAGGGTACATGCATTAATATATGAACTATTAGCTTCATTATTACTCGTTTTTTACCCCAGAGCGCTAGGGCAAATTTAAGAAGTTATCGGCTGTCATATTTGACGGCTCTTCTTTAATTTCAGGTGTTTCTTTGACATCATTCTTGGCTGATTTCTTTGCCGGTTCCTTGTCCTTTGGCTTTTCATTTAACTTGCCGGAAAACAACTTTCCCAGGTACTCCTCAACCTCGGCTCTCGCCGTGGCGTTGTGTTGGCGTGAAGACTCCATAACGGCATCTTTAATCTGGTCGCTGCCGATAATGTCGAGCAGTACCGTCTGGCCGGAAAAAGCGTTCTCGCTTGTTTCGGTAGTTGTCTTGGCAAAGAAACGATAAGGCGCAAGATTTACAATATCGCCTTTGGCCACTTCCGGCGCCATGAACGGTAAAATGAAACTCTCATCGTCCGGACTGGCCTTGAGGCAGATTATGGTATTGGCGTTACCGGCTACTATTTTTAAGATGCTCTTGTCATCAATTTGAGCAATGTTCTGATGCGAAGCAATCAGAGAAACATGAAATTTTCTGCCCTCGCTGGTGATCTCGGAAAATCGTGGAGTGGCAAAGTTTTGGAACTCATCGACATAGAGAAAGAAATCCCGCCGCTTGTTCTCCGGTATCTTTGTCCGCTGGTAAGCCGCCATCCAGATGATCGAAGTTAAAACAATGCCAAAGAAAAAGCTCATGTCCTCGCCCAAATCGCCCTTAGACAGATTTACCAAAAGGATTTTGCCCTCGTCGATAATCTTACTGATGCTGATCGTGCTTTTCTCCTGTAGTAAAATATGGCGGGACATTTTAGTGGTAATGAAACTGCCCAGTCTTTGAGTTAAAGGAGCTGTGACACTTGAGAGCTGCATTTTGCCAAGCAGAGCAAACTCCTTTTTCCAAAATTGCTTTAGCACGGGGTCTTTCAGTGTCCCGGCAATCTCTTTTTGATACTGCTTGTCGGTCAGTAGCCTTTGCAAGGTGTAGAGATTGGGATTGGGTGTTTGGAGAGCGGTCAGGGTGGTATTTCTTAAGATGTGCTCCATTCTTGGTCCCCAATACTCCTTGGCTGTAATTTTGGCAAAGACGGCTATGACTGAACTGGTGATCCACTCCTGCTCGTCTTCTTTGTCGGTAAAATGAACGCCGGGCGACAACAGATTTAAGCCGATAGGCCACTCCCGATCCGACGGGTCAAAGACAATGACGTCATCCCGACGATTGGCTGGAACAAGCTTGAGCAGCTCCTGAAACATATCGCCATGAGGATCAAGTACTGCTAAACCCTTGCCGTTCTTCATATCCTGATAAATAGCACTGGTAAGCAGGGTGGTTTTCCCCATACCTGTTTTACCGATAACGTACATATGCTTCTGGCGCTGCTCCAGAGTTAAGCCAACCGGGATGATCTCATTGCCATACGTATTGGTCCCGATGATCACATCTAAGTTCATATTGGCTCGTTTCAGAGATAATGGCGCCGGCAATTCGTGACTTCTTGATCTGACCAAATCCTCAATCAGGTTATTAGCAGTATGAGGAAAATGATAAAGCGAGCTGGCTTCCGAGGCAGACAATATGAGCGGTGATACAATTATGCGATTTCTATACTGCCGCCAGTGAAGCTTTTTCTGAAGTTTTCCAGGTATATTTCTCTGCGTTATGAGGGATTGCCCTGAAGTATGAACGAAACTCATAAAAGAGGAACGCAGCCCCTGCTCCCTGGCTTTCATTTCTTTTTTATCCATTAAGAGAAGTGCTCTGACACTGGCAGAAAAAAGATTCTGGTCAAGTTTTGATTTGACAGCCACCTCGAGTTCTTGATCGGCCGGCATGGCAGCAACCTTAAACGGAGCAAGCTTTGGCTGTTTTGTATCCTTTCCTGTCGCTATCTCGCTGACAAACGAAGTCGATTCCTGGCTAAACCAATAAGCAAAGTTGGTTAAGATGCGGAGTTTTCTTTTTATGCCTGAGTCATGCAGCCAGTCGGCAAACTTATTACCCTGAATCATTGACTTGATTTGAGCAATTTCTTTTATTGTCATCCATCGGTCTATACCGCTTACAGGTTGTAAAATGACCTGTAATGCAAGAATCTCATCGCTTTTCAGCTGCGTCATACTTGAGGTTAGGTAGGCCAACGGATCATGCTTCTTGAGATCGGCTTGTTCGTTGAGCGGGAAAGCAAAATGTTTTGAAAATTTAAAGTTTAATACCTTTACTGATTTATCTGTCGGAAATTCTGCGGGTAGGTAGTCGGAACCATCTTTAACTAAAATCCCCGGCAGGTAAGCTCTAAGTGTTTTAGTAATAGTATCAGACGCACCAGCCGGTACTCGGAGCAGGAAGCGGATTCCGGCTTCTTTTGTAGAGACAATTTCAAAAGAGTATGACGGCCTCTTGCAAAGCAGTTTGCCCAGCCAGTCGGATTGGTTTAGTAATCCATTAATCAGACCAAAGAGCTCGGTTGTTGTGACAGACGAGATCTCAGTTGACTCAGGCGGGGTAATTTCCAGAAAAACAGATCGCTGTTTTGACTGTTGGCGTAGCAAGATCCATTTAATAAGTAGTTTTATGGCAGACCAAGCAACCAAGAGAATGACAATGTTCAACAGAATATGAAGTATGATGTTCTCATACGGTAAGGTGATAATGCGTTTGATCGATGCAATAGTTTCAGAAGGTAAGCCTGTTGCCTTCCAAAAATCAATTTTTGAGTAATCAAACATTTAGGCTCCGACTAACCCCTCGCATAAATAGCACATGGCTAGCTAGCATATCCAATTAAGATCTAACATGGATCATCCTTAAAAGTAAAGAGTGCAGCCAGTCTAAATATTTTCTAAATATATGAAAAAGTATGATTCTTTATCTACTTATCACAAGAATACCAAGCGTTTTTTGAGATAACTATTGACAACAATCACTGCTGATGTTACGTATAAATAGATACGCTCCGACAATAATATTTTTAAAAAAATAATAATTAAGCGAATTGTTTAACAAACCTCTTCGCAGGGAGGGGAGAAGGATGTCTTGTGAGGCTTCTCCGTTCTCTTTTAGTTTCTCTGTTTGTTGTCTTATTGTCGGCGGTGCCAGCATTAGCTGCTGCACCTGATCTAGTAAAGGTTGAGAACTTTGCTAAGAATGTTATCCAGGTGCTCGTCATCTTAGCCGGACTCCTCGCAGCCGGTTTTTTTGTGATGGGCGGAATTGGATATATCACGAGCTCGGGAAATCCCGAACACTTGGATCGTTCCAAAAAGACGATCATCTACTCCAGTGTTGGTTTGGCCGTTGCTATCGGCGCCTTTGTTTTGTCGAATATCGTTTCGCAGTTGGCAACATCGTCATTTAACTAATCCTATGTCAAAAAAGCTTCTGCCAAAATTGCTGCTCTCGGTAGCGTTTTTGCTTGTGCCGGGTACCGCTTTTGCCGCCTCCAACCCCGAGGTGGCCAGTTTTACTCACGACTCGATGATTGCCTTTATCAGCCTGGCCTCTGTGGCTTCTATCTTCTTCCTGATTCGGGGCGGCTATTTGTATATCACCTCGACCGGCAATTCGACCACGCTTGAAGAAGCCAAGAAAACAATCAAACAGGCCCTAATCGGTCTGGTAATTGTTATTGGTGCCAGTGTGCTTGCTTCACTCCTTGATTCGGCCATGACTCAACCTGCCGACAATACCACCGGCGCTGCCATTAACATGAGTCCGATTCAACCGGCGGCAAGCGGCGGATCTTTAATTCAAATCATCATTGATACCTTCTTTGGAATTTTACAGAATATTATCCAAACGTCCACAAAGCCGATCTTTGAGAGCATCGCCTGGTTTTTAACCAATACGCCAATCCTATCTACTAACTCGGTCGTCTTTAACTTCTGGCTGACGATGGTTGGTATTACCGACTCATTGTTTGTCCTGGTCATTGCCCTGCTTGGTTTTCATGTCATGAGCGCTTCTACTTTCGGTTTCGAGGAGTTAAGCCTCAAGGAATTATTGCCAAGAATTGCTTTGGCTTTTGTCGGGGCCAGTACTTCAATATTTCTAATTGATTGGATCATTTCATTATGTCAGACCTTGATTCATGCCCTCTTGAGCGCGACGGGCGGATTGGGACAAGCCTGGATAATTACCGCTTTCGATCCGGCGGTCTTTCTATCCGGCAATACGGCACTCGTTACCCTTATCTTTATGATCATCTTTATCCTTCTGGCTGTCTTTCTGCTCATTTTCTACATCGCCAGGTTAATGCTGCTTGCCTTCGGAGCTGTCATCTCGCCGTTAGTCTGCCTCATCTGGCTGATCCCCAAATTCTCCGATATGGCCGGCAGCGCTGTCAGGGCATATTTCGTCACCATCTTTTCACTTTTCATCCACGTTGTGTTAATCCAGTTAGCTTCGGCTTTTATCACTATCCCGGGACAAAGCGGCGAGAATCCGGTGGCTTCGATCTTAGTCGGTATCGCTCTTTTTGTCTTGCTGCTCAAAAGCACCTCCATGGCTGTGTATCTCTTTCTCTCCTCGCAGGCAACGGGCGGGGTCAAAGCAATAGGCGGTCAGCTAATGAATGTAATTAGCGGTTCGGGTGCCGCCGCTGCAGTTAGCGCGCTTATTCAACAAGCCGCTCAACAAAGGAGACCAAAATGAAAACAACAGTTGTACCGGCTCAAATAACTACAGTCGAGGATAGAATTGCCGGAACCTTAACCTTTCCGCAGATTATACTTTTGATCATTCCATTAATCACCGGTGCGGCAATATATTCCGGCATCCCGCCAAAGATTCATTTCACGCTGATCAAGCTCGTCCTGATCGGTTCGCAGTGGCTTTTCTTCGGCGGATTGGCCTTGCGTGTCAGAGGCAAGATCATTGGCGATTGGTTAATCCTCTATTTAAGATTTACCCTTAGACCGCGGCTTTACATCTTTACTAAAAATGATTTAGCCAACAGGGATATTGCTCCGGCTAAATTGAGCAAAGAAGCCGAGCAGGAACAAACCGAGACGATAGGGATAATTGAAAAACCATCGTTGCCGCTATCGGAACGCATTAAGCTTGAACGATTGCTTACCAATCCGCTTCTGTCGATCCAGTTTAAGCCAGCCAGGAAAGGAGGCATCGATGTCGCGCTCAAGCCAGTCAAAGAGTAAGGGTTCGGCCAGATCGCAAATCGGCATAAAAGAAGTCAGAGACGGCATCCTGATTCTGCCAGATAACCGCTATCGCTCGATCCTTGCCACTTCATCGCTAAATTTCGAACTGCAGAGCGAGGAGGAACAGGATGTAATTGTTGACACCTTCCAATCTTTTCTTAATTCGCTAACTATACCGATTCAGATACTGATCCGAGTTAGAGAGCTTGATATTGACCGCTATCTGGAAGATTTGCAAACCTCCCGGGCAGATGAAACCGAGGAAATTTACAAGGAGCAACTGAAACATTACAGCGGTTTTATCAGAAAGCTTGTTTCCGGCAATAAAATTCTCTCCAGGCGTTTTTATCTGGTTATACCCCATGACAACAAGGATAAGGCAGATTTTTCTCTGATCAAGGAACAATTACTGCTCGAGCAGGAAATTATCGTTAAAGGCTTGGAAAAATTAGGCATGACAGCACGGCAATTATCCAGTTTAGAGATTCTCGATCTGTTTTACGGCTTCTACCGGCCAGAACAGGCCAAAACTCAACCTTTGGCGCAAGCATTAATCAGGCAAACAAGTGGCATTACGTATTTTTAAAGCTAAAAGAAAACCAAAGATAAAGGATAGCCAGCAAAAACGTAAAGAGTTCTCTTTTCATGTCGGCGAGCAAGACCAACTGGATTTGATTACCTATGCGGGTCTTGAAGAACAGCGGGATTATTTGGTTATTGACAAACGATATGTGAGAACTCTATTTGTTTCGGGCTACCCCTACACCGCTTCCAGCGGCTGGCTAAACCACTTAATCAACTTCAATTACAACGTCGACATTTCTTATCACATCGAACCGGTTGACGCTACATTTGCCCTGCCAAAACTCAATCGCAAGATTACCGAGCTAACCTCGACTAAAAGAGCCATGGAGCGAGCCGGCAAGATTATCGGCGTGGAAATTACCGATCCGTTGGAATCGGCCATTGAACTGCGAGATAAGATCCAGCGGGGGCAGGAAAATCTATTTCAAGTCTCGTTGTATATTACACTATCCGCCGACTCATTAGCCGATTTGGATAAGACAATGAAGTTGCTTGAGACTGTTTTAGCTACCAGACTTTTCTACACAAAGACAGCCATCTTCCAACAGCTCGAGGGCTTGCAATCGGTTTTGCCAAGATGCGACAATCAGCTCTCACAGAAACGTAATCTCGATAGCTCGTCTGCAGCTTTAACTTTTCCATTCATATCATCCGAGTTGGTTCAGGAATCAGGCGTTCTTTATGGCATTAACCGGTCGAACAGCTCGCTGGTTATCTTGGATCGCTTTGCCTTGCCAAATGCTAACAGTATCCTCTTTGCACAATCGGGAGCCGGTAAGAGTTACACAGCCAAAGTCGAGATCATGCGCCATTTGATGCAGGGAACAAAAGTAATTGTGATTGACCCCGAGCAGGAGTATCGCCAACTGGCCAATTCCGTTAAAGGCACATACATCAAACTTTCAGTCCACTCGGAAGAGAAGATCAATCCGTTTGATTTATCGGTCAATGCTTTTACCGAAGCGGACAGCTTTGCCGATCACGTCCAATCTCTCACGGAAATCATCTCACTCATGGCTGGCGGTCTGTCTGCCGAGGAAAAGTCGGTAGTTGATAAGGCAATTATCAAAACCTATCAAAAAGCCGGCTGGTCAACCAAAAAGACAAGGAAAAAAGAGAGTAAGACTTACCCGATTCTCTACGATTTCTATGCCATGCTCAAAACGATGAAACAGCCAAAATTATGTCGACGGCTTGAGAAATATACGACCGGCTCACTAGCAGAAATATTTGATACACAAACCAATATTCAACTTGATAACCGCTTAGTGGTATTTGATACCAAGGATATGCCCGAATCGATTCGCCAGATTATGCACTTGGTTATCGCCCAATTCGTCCAGAACCAGGTCAAAAGCAGCCCGCAAAAAAGACTTTTGGTTATTGATGAAGCCTGGTTGCTCTTAGAGCACGAGGAAAGCGCCAGATTCGTAGCTGGACTAGTCAGACGGGCCAGAAAGTATTACCTCGGCGTCAGTATTATCTCCCAGCAAGCCAATGACTTTTTGAATAATAGATACGGCCAGGCCATCGCTTCACAAAGCTCGCTTAGAATCCTTATGCGCCAGGATACGACAACAATCAAGAATGTTGCCCTTGAATTTCACTTAAGCGAGTACGAGCAGAAGTTTCTCTTAACCTGCGAGCGTGGCGAAGCTTTAATTATCGCCGACCAGCATCATGTTGCCGTAAAGATTACTGCCTCAGAAGATGAGCATCCGCTTATCACTACCGACCCAACTGAGATTTACTGTTCTAAAAAGTAATGAACCCTGCCTATATCAAATATATTGCTGCTGCCTTCTCGATGAAACAGGAGATTAAGATTTTCTTTATCTCCTTTCTGGCTATCTGCCTGATACCTCTTTTTATCGTTATCATCCTAACCCAGGCCGGTTTCAGCCTGATTTCCGATACTCTGGCTGTTTTCAATCCTCAGTCATTGGTAGTCGATATTCTTGATCCGGTGACGGGAGAAGCACTAGATCACATTAACACAACTGCCGCCTGGCCGGTCAACGGCCCTGTCAGTCTTGAGTTCGGCGAGATGCACTTGCCGTACCAGCCGTATCACACCGGTATAGACATTGCGACCACCGACCACCAGATTGGCGATCCGGTCATCGTTTTTATGGAGGGTAAGGTGACAAAAGTCGAGTCGCTCAATCGGGGTTTTGGCAACCACGTGGTTGTCGATCACGGCCACCATCTGACTTCGATCTATGCTCACCTGGACTCAATCAGTGTCGTAAAAGACCAGGAAATCGCCGTGGGCACAATTGTCGGCACTCGCGGTTCCACCGGCTGGTCAACCGGCCCCCATCTTCACTTTCAAATCAATGTTTTTGGGATACCGGTTAATCCGAGGACGTTTTTGACCGGAGAACCTTAAAGAAATAGACCTATCTTGTGGTTGTAATCTTGAGGCTTGCTTATTCGTTCTTCAATCTGCTCCCGTATTCTGTGCCCCTCGCAATGCGACAACACGCCGAAATATGACTGGATACTCTGGTTAAATGACTTCTGCGAGATTTTACCGGCATCACGCAGTTTGGTTTTAAGTTCTATCTTTTTGAGCATCCGTTTTTTCGTTCTGGTTCTTAGAACCGAATAATGCGGGAGAATAACGTAGCCAAGGAAATCTATTCCTTGCCCCAGTTTACGAATAGTCATTTTCCTTTGGTGAAGCGAAAGTTTGAGCTTCTGCTCTAAAAAGTCACTGATCTCGCAGATCAATTTTTCTAACTCGGCTGGATCATTATCCAGGATCACAAAGTCGTCGCAATATCGAAGATAGTACTTCCGCTTCAGTTCGTGTTTCATAAACTGATCAAGCTCATTGAGGTAAACGTTGGCGAACAGCTGGCTCGTAAGGTTGCCAATCGGCAGACCTTTTCGGCCGCAGGCCGATTTGCTCTCTCTCTCTCTCTCTCTCTCGTATTCGAACCCTGTGCTAGAACTGTCAAAGAGAGTCGGTTGCCGAAGATTTTTGCTAAAGCTCTCGATCACCTCCTTTAATAACCAGAGCGTGTCTTTATCCTTGATTTTGCGCTCAATAATCTGGAATAATATGTCATGATCTACCGAATCGAAGAATTTCCGGACGTCGCACTTTAAGGCATAACACGGCTTGGTGTAATTTCGGCTGATTTGCCTGACGAATTTATCCAATCTAAGCACCGCCCTGTGAGTACCTTTTTCCAGTCGACAGGAGTATGAATCAAAAATGAAGGTTCGATCGTAAAGGGGGTATAAAATCCGGTAAATGGCATGATGAACAATTCTATCCTGTACAACCGCTTTATGGATTTCTCTTGATTTTGGATCATTGATATGAAACCTTTCATAACCGGCGTGTTTGTACGCCTTATTCGCAAGATCGCTTTGTAGCAAGAGAATATTTTGCAATAGATCATGAGCAAAAATACGAACATCGCTTTTTTGTTTTTTATCCGCAGCGAACTCCTGCCAAGCAATAAGTAAATTTTCAAGAGAAGTAATTTGAGGATAAATATGAGCGATAGTTTCCATAGTGGTAATAACCATAATAATTTTCCGCCGGTAATCGAGCACCTGAAAGACGCCTATAAACAGTGGATTCTGATTGAACGAAACCTGCCGAAATGCGAGCGTTATGGTCTTGGCCAAAAAATCGACCTATTATTCACAGATCTTCTGGATGTTTTGCAAAAGGCATCGTTCTCGCCGATTGATTCAAAGATTGCAATGCTTGGACAGGCCATGTCTATAACCGATTCGCTCAGATTTTTCATCCAGTTCTGTTGGGAACTCAAACTGATTCCGTCAAAGCAATTCTCGCAAATTGGCGAAAAGCTTGAGAGTATTGGCAGAATGGTTGGGGGCTGGCGAAAAGGCCTGATATCAAAAACTTCCACCGGAGTGGAAGAAAAGAAATGAGTTGCGGGAGACGACCTAGTTGCCGTCGTTCCACCTGTTCGGATTCGTGACCGGATTGGCTTCGACGTTCCAGTTGCCGGCGTCGGAGTTCCAGTTGCAGTTGACCGCCCAGATAATGTACCAACTATCCTCTATAATCACCGCAAACAAATTGCTTCGCTTTGCTGTATTTTATTTGAGACCTAAAAGTCTGCCAATAGTTAGCACCGATTCATTTCATTTTTTGAAAGCCGTTGCAACCACTCTTGCTTAAGGCGTACCCGAAGCAACCCTCGGAAAGCAATGACTTAGAAATGTAGGCAAAAGCCATGGCCGTTGCGCTTTACAATTTCTACACTCACACTAACAGAAAAGGTGGCCCTTCCGCTACCCTCCGGAGAGAGTTGGGAAGAGCCACCTGTGTCGACCGCCGCTTCGCGGCGGAGAGAGTCAAAGATTCAGAGCGCCAGAGCACAAGGCCCAAAGCGCTAAGAATCAGCGGGAGACGACCCAGTGGCCGTCGTCCCACCTGTACGGATACGCGACCGGATAGGCTTCGACGCTCCAGTAGCCGGCGACGGAGTCCCAGTCGCAGTAGACCGCCCAGAGGACGCCGGCAGCGTCCTTGATGTAGAAGATGTACGCCCACCCGTTGGTGAGCAGGACACCTTTCTGCCCGTGGCCCTGGAGCTTCAGCAGCTCCCAGAGGTGGGCCAGGCTGGTCTCAACCTGCGCCTCGCCGAGCTCGGCAATGATCGGGGCGTCGACAGACGCCTTGATCAGCCGCTGCACCCGCAACGTGGCGGAAACCACGCAAGTTTCCGTTTTGCCCAGGAATGCCTGGCGGAAGTTGTCGCCGATCCAGCCGATGGTGACGCCGTCGACCGTGCCCACCTGGAAGTGGTCGCTGGCCGAGAACGTCTCGATGGCCGGAAGCTCAATGGCGGTGACGAATTCGAGAAGGTCGGGTGCGGTCAATCGAGTGACCAACGCACCGATGCCGTCCTTAAGCTCACCGCCCTTGCCGAGCAGCTTCTGGGCCGAAACCCTGTTGAGACCGGCCTCCTCGACCGCTTCGTTGAGCAACCTGCGGATAAGCCGCTTCTGCCCACTCGTTGTTCCTTGTTCGGTATTCTGAAGTGTAGTCCCGCTCATGGGCTATCACTCCTCTCTGCGTATCATGCTCGCCAGCATACGGTTTTGGCCGATTGTCTGCTATTATACATTAATTTACCTGTATGT
>DAOOSE010000020.1:0-13295 GCA_035389625.1 bacterium | reverse complement strand
TCTTTAGGCGGAAATAAATCCCAATCTGTTTTACCGATGACATCAATAAATTTGTTTCGCATCCCTCTGGCATGAGCCTCATTGACCAAGATAAGCTCACCCAGCCTGTTTTTGAAATAAATCGCATCCGGCCATGAATCCAGCATACCTTTCATTAACAGCCAGGCTTTCTCATTCTGGAAAGAGTCTTTTTCTTTCAAGAAACCATCGATTTTATCGAAAAGACCGCTGTCTTTAAGATCGGACTTCTTGGCAATGACATCAAAGTTATGACGAATAAAGCGCCCGACATCGGATAGGGCTTCCTGCTCGTTGGTCACAGTGAGGCTGCCAACCCTATCTTCATGGCATTTAGCGATATCTTCTTCTTTTATTCCGGCAAAATTGAACAAAGCATGCAATCCCTCTGACGGCTTTTTAGTATACGAATTATCCATGCCAATTCCTCCTTGTTAAACCTTCTTAAATATTTCAGCAATGATTCTCTCAACTTCTCCCTAAAGTAATACGCTCTACAGGCGTCCACGTTAAGCCATTGCGCCATGACAACGGGCATCTCCAAATCAGGATCTATGGATCGAGAAATAACGCAATAAATTTGATCCTTAACCACAGAAAATCTTTTATAAAGCCGCATCTCCGAATAACATTTCAAACTAAAGAAACTGTCCTGAACCATACCGTCATCGTCTATATAACCATAGCGAACCAAATTGCGCGCCAAACCATCAACATCGTCCACAATATGACAAAAACATTCCGGAAACACAACTCTGCCCAAAATAAGAATTTTTCCTACCTTCGAAAGCATTATGTCGTTTTGAACAGTTTTTAAATACTCCATCAATATTTCTTTCACCTCTTTTTCGTCAATCTCAAAACTTAAACCGTTACCCTCACTCAACCCCAGAGAAACTATCAGGTCAAAGGCATTGTTATAACTGCGAAAGGTGGATTCAAAATACTGCTCAGAGCGCACACATCTATTTTCCTTTGACCGTGACATAGCCGAGACAACCGATCTGATATTCATGCAAAGGAATGTTTTTAGTTTAATCTTCTGGTTGCAATTGATTGTTTCATTTAACGTTTTAATAATCACAATTTCAACGATATCTTCCGGCCCATATCCTCCCGGAGGGATGCCCCCACGAGTTCCTTTCCAATAACGCTGCGCCATAAGGCCTCTTGCAAATCGCTCACAATAACATATCAGGGCTTGCCCATCGCTAGTTTTCAGGACAGCGTTAAGAGCCTCTTGTGGTGACTCAAAATCTTCATCTGGTGACTCAAAACCTTCATCTGGTGACTTAAAGTCTTCATCCATAATGATCTCCTCCCCTAATAATGTCGGTTAGCAGACCAGCGCTCAGCCCAAACATCAAACAACCGCGCCATCCACAAGACATGACAATAGTCCTATGGCGCGGCGCAAGATTGTTTTTTGGATTATTTTGGCTGATCTGATGATTTTGACCATAAAATCCACCGTTCCTAAATATGAATATTAGAAAGGTGGGCGTTTTTAGAACTTTTTTAAAAATATTCTTACTTGCCGAACTGGAAGAAATATCAAGAGGAAACTTAAAGGCAGAGAAATAAAACCGACTAAAATTACGGGATGTAGTTTTGAGGAAAGGAAAAGAGTTCTTTTAATAAGCCTCTTTTCGTTTGCCAGCTATGATAGCGGCTGGATATCTTCTGTGAATTTATATATATTTTATCATATCTCCCGGCATTTTAATACCAAAATGTTCCATCGGATCAATTCATCGACGAGAAATAATCGACTCAAAATTAAGAGAAAACATTAAGCCTTGGTGCTCCTTTCAAAAACCATGTGTTTCTCTATCTGCCCGACCGGAACCACACCCCATGTGCTTCCGGGATGATCCTTCCGAACGATTTCTTTCGCACTTTTAATATTCTTTGCTTTAATAAGCTGAAATGAAACCTTCGGCTCACTGGTCTCGCCTCTCCTGAAATAATCTCTGTAATCATTGATATTGATCGCCAAATAAAGTTTGTCTGACTTGTCCATCGCACGGCTCCTTTCTTGATTCTTTTTGATTCAAGAAAGGCCACATGAAAGTCAAGGATGGCTCACAGAGCCACTTGCGAGTCACGCTTGCCGGGACGACGTCCTTGACCATGTGGTAGAATCAAAAGACAAGAATCAAGAAAGGATTTCGCTCGAAAAACCGGTGGGATTCAGACTTCTAAGGAAGAAAAGTGAAAAAATCAGGAGAGGCCTTTGCGGCCGTTTTTGAAATGACAAAAACTGCTTCCGATAAATATAAGCCCGATAATACGCCAATTGACAATCCGCGTATCCCGCGAATAATTGATTTTAACCATTCGGTAAGACTGGTCGTTAGGATTATACAGCACCTTGTTAAAATTCGCGGGAAACAGCATTAGACTCAAGCCGAGCAGGAGGCAGATGGCAGGAAAGTACTTTAAGCCATTATTTATAGCCAAAAGCACAGATTTTCTATCCATTGCTGACATAAACGCCCTTCATCTGACCACGTGGAACCCAATGGGCGCCTTTTCTTTCACGGGGATCCGGAAAATAAACCGGAAAGCCCGGACAATCAGCACGATACTCCACGCCAGCAGGAACATAATAATCCGGGTTAAGAAAAACATTGTCCAATACGCAATCGTGCCAGTAAGTGTTCGGTTCTGCATTATGATTTCCCTCCAATTCTAAAATTTATTCCGATAAAATAAAAACCTCTGCCCAATCGAGCAAAGGTTTGACTTTTTTAAAGTGGAGGATTCCCCCTTCAAACGCACCACTGAATATTATTTATTAATATACGCCCAGTTTTTGGATATGTCAATTATTTCTAGCAACTGGTAATTCGCCCAACTGGTAATTCCATTCTTTTAAGATCAGCTAAATATTTTCAGAAGAATCATCGCTTTGCTGTCTGCTGATTTATAATGCCGTTTTCGTATAACCACCATGTTGTGTTATCCTTGGCCGACATTTTACTTTTACAGCACCTTTAGTAAATGATTCATCCGATGCCTTACTTGACCAAATATATGCTTCCCCTGCACTTAGGTGACTCATTTTTGCGGACGTTAACCCACCTAATGCAGCATTGGCCTTCTGTATATGCTTCAGCCAAGCTGGTGAATTAAATTTATGCAAGATGATCTGGGATGACAGCTCAATTAGCGCCACAGGAACTGAAGGAGGATCTTGAGATGCCACTAAAATGCTGGTTCCTTTATGTCTCATTTCACGCACAACCTCAACCAAACCGGAAATCAGGTCAGCATTCTCAATGTATTTATGGGCCTCGTCAAAAACCACTAATTTATTAAAAGTTTTACCACAATAGGTAGCCTCAGAAAAAATTTGCAGCATAACTACGAACAAACCTAGGGCCTCATCTTTCTCAATATATTCATCTCGCAAATCCACAATAATTAATCGTCCAGGATGAATCAAATCCTGGAGTCGCTGATTGTCATCAATGTATTCGCTCGCGAAAAGCAACCGGGTTCTAGCCAATTCTTTCAAATGGTCGGTCAAGTTGGAATTCTCTATTCCATTGCGTATATTATTTAACGTTAAACTTTCTCGAAGAGTCCGCATTATAAGGTTGATTTGCCGCATATACATGCTTTGGCTGCCAATTGCCCCCATTAAAAATTTCCAGTGAGCGGCTTTTAATTCAGAAGCTGAGAAAGCAATTGGTCGCACTTCGATTTCTGGATATTCTGCCTTTCGGGCCGCAACCTTATTTAAGGGCGTAAGTATCAAAACATCTCGCAATGCCTCTGGCCGCGCCTTATAACGCTCTCGGAGGATCTCTACTTCCTCCAAAACTGAATTCGGTCGAGTCATAGATGTAAATTCAGGCGCATAATCCTGTGTCGGACTGTAGTGAAAGATTACGGCGGAGAGCGGACTTGGAAGGATATTAATATTTTCTATTGCCATCGAAGCCATCTCAACCACTGTACCTAATGTATAACTCTTACCACCGCCTTGAACCCCAAAAAGGCTAATTGTATGAGTATGGTTCAAATCCAAGGCAATCTTTCTTCCAGACACCTCACCCAGTAAACCATATTGTGGCGATCTTCCATTAACACCAATCATTATGTCGTAATTGAGAATTTGCTCGGGCTCGTCTATCATTCTTGGTTCTGAAACCTTTTCATTCTCGGAAAATGATGCCTCATCTGAGGAGCCTTGCTCGTAATCTTCAACTTTCTTTTCATCAATTCCGGTCTCAATCACAGTAGGCCTTGAAAATTTCTCACCAGCTGTAGGAGAAAATGCCCGATCGCCCAAAGCGACATTATTAGTTTTGTCACTTATACTGTCATCATCGGCATTTTTCTTAGCATCATATAAAGGCTCTTCTATCGTCCACGATGTCGATCTTTCCCGTTTAGGCACAATGAAAGCCGCAGTTTCTATTTTGGGTACTTTTGCAATTAGTTGCTCACTGAGTGAATGAATAGCAAACGATTCTTCCTCAACCCCTGTTGCAGTCGGCCTGCGACAGTTATCCAACAAAGCGTGTATTAAATCTTTACCTATCCGATGAAATTCAATACCAACTTCATTTTCCGGTTCCTCGGTTCCATTCTTTTCAAAATCAAAAATTAATGCACAACGCCGGAATTGAAGGGTATATCCCTGTTCAATAGATTCGAGGAATACACGCGCTTCCTGCGATGCAATCTTATCAAAAATATTGTAACGCAAGGATCGTTCAAGATAAAAACGAAGAATTTGTGCCAACTCACGGCTTTTAAGCAGTCGGTCAGGTCGATCCGGCTTTCTCAATGCAGGATCAAAATGTCTCTGGAGGACACGTTCACTCTGGTTAATCTGCGCAGAAATTCTTTCTTTAAGTTGATTAAAAGCCGAGAAATCGCCCACTTGCGAATAACATTTCACTTCCACCAGATTGCACGAAATGATCCTCTTTGCCAAATTCAAATCAAACAGTGCTAAATCTGTACGTTGTAGACTGATAGCGTCATCAACATTTTCTTCTTCTCCGCCGGATCGGTACAGATTTGTATGAGAATCCAAAGGAATAATAATCTGATTACTCAAAGCTCCTTGATACTCAAGGAATAATCTGGCCAAAGCCAAACCAAGAGCTTCGGCCTGTTGTGTAGGGGCGGAAATCAATTTCAAAGCAAGCTGACCCGAAAGAGAACGAAGATGAGACAAAATCTGTATTGATTGCTCCCCGTCAACAGATATGCCATGGCTTTGGAGAATAGGTTTCAACATAGCTTCAAGCTCATCAACAGATCTCGAAGAGATAATCAAGTTGTGGGTTGCCTGTGAACTGGATCCAGGCACATAATCAATCAGATAGTCTGGTCTGTTTTTTCGACCTCCGTGATCAAAAAACTCTATTCCCATGTTTCGATCAATGGTGAAGACCCAGTCGCTTCTTTTATGAACTTCATATATTAGTTCGCGTTGCGCAACATCCAATCCAAGGGTTACAACAGGCACCGCTTTAAAACTTGCACCTGATGCCGCAACAGCGGCTGTTGCCAAGCACAATTCGCTACTTAAGGAAGAAAGCAAATCAAAGCAGGCTAGCTGGCTATCAGTATTTAAAACTCTTCCAACTATCGGCCGTTTATTCCAGTAGGTACCCGAGTCATCATCCACAAATTCGGTTTCAAAATCTTGTATTAAGCCATGCAGTGGAATAATTCCCGAAGGCTTCTCGATGATAGCAAGTTCCTCAGCAGGGAATACATCAAGCAAAATACTGATATGCGCGAAGTATTCTTTAACATTGGTGTGGAAATCCGACACTGAATGTTTGGCTAAATTTAATTTCGAAAATAAATGGCTACCTGTAGATGTTGCAAAAGCGTCGGCTGCCTCGTTAACCGTTGTTCCTGGCCGAAGCATAGACTCCAGAGCATCACCCAACACTGGCGAATCAGGGTCCGATGTAAAAAGACGAATGTTATAGCGTAAATCTGAGTATTCTCGTTTTTGTTGCAGAGATAATAAGGCGTCTGCGATCACTGAGCCCGCCCCAGGATTAAAAATGTTCAGAGATAATTCACGAACATAGGGGTGCTGGGACAGGTATCGTTCAATTTTGTCTGCTATCACTTTTCCAGAAATATCTGATCCCGCAACCGATGGCTCGGATAACCCAAGCGCAGAACAAATTTCGGCCATTAACCCCCTGGAGTTCTCTTCAGTGGTAGGAGCGTAAAGCGCCCAAAATGGATTCAGATTATCTACCGGAGTAAATATTCGTCCATCTTCAACTGGAATACCCACTGGGTAAGCTGAAGGAACCAACCCATCCAAAAGAGCTGTACGCACATAAGAAATATAATCTTTGCCTCCTGACTTAATCTTATCAATCCAATCCTGACCAAGACTTACCCAACTTGACAGCCATAACACACGCAAAGGATGAGTTGAAGAAACCAATACCGCCTCTCTATGTCTGCCTCGGAAATCCGTCAAGATCACATGAATTGAATCTACAGCTAGCACATTGCGCAAAGCCTGAAGATGATTCTGCCGCTCAGTTCCAGAAGCTGCTTCGGCCTGTCGCATCAGGCTACATACCCAATCGAGGTAGGCCTCGGCATATGTTAGACACTTTTTTTCATGGTCTCTGAACGAAAACCCTTGCATAATCAATTCGGACTTATCTTGATGCACAGAAGCAAACAAATCCTCACGAGCAGATAAGAATGAAGCCATTGCGGAAGATTGAGGGAAAATCAGACCAATTTCCGAAGGGTTTTCTGCGGCATCTAAATTGATTTGCATCCTCCATCCAGAAAGATGTTTTGGCTTGTCTAAAATTCGCTGTTCGATTGTTTTAAGCATTTGTGACAATGGAATTTGAATGGCTCCCTCTCGTCCGAATTTAGCCAACACTGTAGCCTGACGTGAAGTTCTTCTCGTTCGCCCTGCTTCTGCCCATGATAAACTAGAAATGGCTATATCATCAGGATCTCTCTCGTCACCAAGTGCCGTGAACTGCAACCTAAAGCGTGCATGTTCAACACTCTTGTCAATTGGTATTGCTCTTTGTGGGGGATCTTCTTCCAAGCTACCTCCTGGAAGAACATAAAATGGTTCGCTCTCATGGGATCGTCTGGATGAATCAGAACTATATTCCGTTTCCAAAGGGATTGGATCTCCATCGGCAGTCCAAGGAAGAATTCTGATAAAATGCCAACCCTCCTCAAATTCAATTTTATTGAGTTTGGCTAGATTAACCGTACACTGAAGACGAGCAGGTTTCCAAGATTTGATTTTTTTTGACTTCCCCACAGGGCCGTCATTTTGAGAGACAATTTGTATTGTAAAATGATCTAACCCGTTGACCTTGCTAGGGTGTGGATTGACTTCAAAAAGAACATTTATTTTTCGTCGATCAGTGGGCACCAAAATCTGCTGTCCCGTAAGCCCAGATAACTGCCCATTCTTTTCCTCGTCCTGCGCCACCGGAAGATCCGTTTCCAGAACAGCCAAATGGATCTTATCCAAAGAAAGCTCTTCCTGAAAAGACCATTTATCAAACGAAATATTCCACCACTTTTTATCGGTAGCTATAATAGATGCCCAGCCGTCGGGCTCCTGAATATCATTCTTCTGGAAAAAGGCAAACAGACGGGCTTCGAGATCCTTATCGCTTAAGCCCAGTTCTACAATACGTCCGCGCACAGATTTATGTGAGGTCATCAGACCACGGATACTGCTAAGATTTCTTCGGATCTTTACATTGACCATCGCAGGATCAGCAAAGAGTTTGAAATCCGGAATTAAAGTTAACTCGTATAGGCTGGCTCCCAATGTTTCACCATCAATACCATTCTCTAAAGCCGTCAACAAATACCTAGCACTTGCGACATCATCTACATATATCCAATCTTCTTCAGCTAATAAGTCGAATAAATCATGTATAGGTCCAACTAATGTTGCAGGCAATCGATCAATGAGAGATTTGACCAATTCCTTATAGATGCCATTAAATGAAAGTTCCTCAAAGGTAGCCACTCCAAAGGAATCCTCGGCGCTGGTTCGAAGTGAGTTTGGAATAAAAACAAGCAATGGTTTTCGCAGCTCACCGTTAGCACTAGGATTTCGTATTTCGACTAACTTGGTGGATGTAATCCGAAAGGGGAGTTCTTCGTGATCATGACCACCCAGAATAAAGATGTTTCCATCTGTATAAGTCCGACGAAGTTCTTTACAGACAGATTCCATTACATCATCGTCAAGGTCTGTCACCCGCATACAATGCCCCGGACCACGGCCGTCTAAAGTCGCTTCAATACGAGGGCCTAGCAATTCAGCAACCGTATCGTTCATTTTATCCCTAGATAATTTAGTAAAAGTATTGCTCATTTACGTGGCTCTCCATCCAGCATAGCCCCTTGGCCTCTCTCGATAGCATAACGAGGCGATATTTTCTGGGTCACATACGCGTCCGACAAATCTTGGTAAAAACCTATTTCACGCAATCGTCGTTTGAATGCTTCAAGATTTAAGCGAAGTGCCCGCCTATCTACGATACTGCAATTATTAGCTTTAATGTGCTGGCCATCTTCCGGCAGGCGATCTATGTATAAGCCATATCGATTTCTTAAAAAGCCCAGTAGATCTTCAACTCGTAATTCACGAGTTACGAAACGTCCTTCCTCATATGCTAACACAGCAACCTGCAATAGCACTTCAAGGAGCTTGCTTCCAAGGACAAATCGACGGGGACTACCTTTAGTGCGGGACTGTGCAAGCAAACCGTTTTCCTTATTCTTAAGAAGTAATGAATCTAAACACTCAGTAATATATTGCCTATGGTATTTGCCTCGATATGCCATAAGAATTTCAATAAACTTGTCGAAATCATCAAGATCTATAGACAAAACTTCTCGAATCTCTGGGTCTAATTCTTCCCCATTAGAACCAGAGTCTTCAACCATCCTGGAAAGACGAGCAGAAAAATATGTTTCCCTATTTTGTTGATGTTCTGGTTTGAGTAGCGACAATAGATCATTCACGCTAAAAAATCCATAAGAGGGCAACGGCATTTTCCCTTGAAGGCGAAGGTTGTCTGCCATTTCATCTAGTTTCTTTATGATGAAATTGGCCTGCACAAAAACAGGGATTTGTCGATATAAACGGTCGGTTGATTTGCGAGCGAGTTCCGACATATGTGGATTATTTACATCTGCCATATCCACGATTATAGAGATCCGATATGGACACCCTTCCAGTGCATTGTCCAAGCCAGATTTAATTGGACATTCCTTCATACTACAAAGATCATTGCCAGAACGTTGCTTCACCAGCTTAGGGAGCATGTGTAACAACTTAAGGTGATATAAAGCCAAATGGAAAGCCATCAAAGTTTTTAAATAATCTACCAACACAGACCGGGGGATATAAGGTTCATACGCTAAAAGCCGCAATAAATCATCCGCCATGATATCAGCCTGACCTATACACAATGGTTGGAATCTGGTAGGCTCATCAGAGCTTTTGGTATCCTGAGTAACTTGATGATCAAGACGCAAAATTGCCTGAGTTTCTACATCAACATTAAGATTTGCATCATACTTATCCGTATGGAAGTCATAGCCTGTGAAAAAGAAACGTTTCAAAGCATCACGAGCAGCTTGCCCCTTACCTCTGCGAGCGTAAAAGAGCAGCCAATAAATTTGTTCGGCAGCACCATAATCGCGGGTATGCTTAACATTACGAAATTTATAGGTGTTTCCATGTAATGGCCGTGGCGCAGCGACAGCTTGATTAGCTTTCCCACGATTTACCAAATCCAATAAATCTGTTTCTATCCATTTTCGACAGACTTCCTTATGATCACCAAAACCATCAAACCATTCCCCCCTATCAAGAAATTCGTTAAGAAAATCATCAACATCTAAAATTCGTCCTCGGCTAAATCGGCTGGCATAACCATCATATTTAAGTCGAGGGAATAACATTGTTAAAACTCGGTCCATTTCAATATGTTTAAAATCAATATAAGTTGTTTTAGGTGTACGGAATTCCTTATCTCTACTTTTGATACTCATAATTATGTCTCCCGGCTTACTTTCCCCAGATGCAGGACACCGTTTTCCTTACGACGGATCTGGAAGAAATCAAAACCGCTTTCCGTCAAAAGAATTTCATGGTATGGCGCAGCGGAAAGAATATTTTTGAAAACAGCCAAACTGAGATAAAAGCCCTCTTGTTCCTCGATACTCGGTCTATATCCTTTGTTTAACCGCATCAACATTTCATAAACATCGAGATTAATTCGCAAGCTGGCCACGTGGTTATCACCAGAATTATAAATAAGTACAAGAGCTTGGGACAAACATTCCAGAAATGGATGGGCGGCTGTTTCTTGTTCAGTGCGTAGAGTAAAGAGTCCTCCGTCAAAAAGTCGATAACTACGAATAGTACCTTTTTCCACCTGGCGGACTTTTAATGCTAATTGATTACCTAACCGGTCTGGATCACTTAGGCCTTCACCTCGGTTAATTGCACGAAGAATTGTTGCGGCGTCATTTTTATTTTTTATACCGGAATCCTTAATGGCTGCAAGAAATGAATCAATGCTTCCATATGGAAGCATCCCTTTCCAGGCACTATCACGATGTTCAAAAAAAAGGCGGCGGCGCATATGGGAAAGATAATCACGATGTTTTGAAATCAATCTTGGACGGTTTTTAGAAGTAAATTCTCTGGGTAGGTTACGAAACAGCGCCGCAATAAGCTCATCGTCATAACCGGCTCTTTCAGTAAAGGAAAACCGGCTCATCGGTTTAGATTGTGGATTTAAGAAATCCATTTCACGATCCATTGCTGGATTGCTTACCTCAGCCACATCGATCTCTCGTAATAATGAGATGAGCCGGTCATTTGAACCTTCACTTCCCCCCAACCATGAGTTAAAGTAGAGGCTATCAAGAATTCGATTCTTGTTCACTTCTCCACCGTTTTGGTAAAGATTATGGATATCGTCGCAATTACGTGTTCCAACTAGCATAAAAGCCAACGCTGACCGCAGGTCACGCATTGTGATGTGCAATCTACCCCGCAAATGGGTAATAGTGTAAAGCATTTTCAATCGGTCTATCACCTTGGGGCCAGCGACAGGATCCTGAAAAGTCTTGATATTGTGATAGGCGTAACATTTGGCCTTGATGTCGCACTTTTCACAAGCTTGCCAATATTCCTGATTGCACATGCGTGCAAGTAGGCGTTCCAGAATTGAAGATTGAGTTCCCGAGGGCTCAGCTACCACTGAGCGTAGATTAAGGTTAATTACCACCACCCCTTCTTCCGGCATGCTCCCCAAAAGTCCCTTCTTAATATGCATAGACAACAATGGGAATTTGTCCTCATGTTCAAGAAAGAAATCAACGAGGCGGCCCTCATTAATCGCAATCAGTCGAGTTTGATTTTCGGGCCAGGCCGAATTATCTTTCCCGACAAAAGGCGCAAAAAATTTCTGCAATACAGCGTCATTACGTTCATCCCCTTCATCCTGGCTACCATCATAGTTACTCTGATATGTGTGCCCCTTAAGCTGAAAGACAGCACCATTAACTCCCCGTTGCATCTGTGCACCCTTACTTTCCGCAAAGGTTTCAAATTGCTGGATAAAAGCCGTCTTGCCGTCACCCGCATTACCACTGATGATCACCAACCGAAACTCCCCTTTAAGCAGAGCGGGTTGGAGTTTTTCGTCAAGATAAGTCGATACATATGTCGCTTTGCCTACTTCGTCTAAGCCACGAGTCCCCGCATTAGACACTTGACTTTGACTATATAGTGTTAAAAGATGCATCACAAAGGGATTTGTGTTCGGTTTGGTTGGCTCGAAGCTCAATTTAGCTACAACTTTATGACCGGCATCTATTTCACTGGTGCTAAGAACCGACCGATAATGTTTAACCACCGCTAAAGCAGATAAAAACTCCTGTACCGAAGCAAATCTATCCTTACGTTCCGGTTCGATCATCTTCACCAACACAGCGATCAAGGATAAACTTAAATCTGCACAGCCCTTGAACTGTTTAGGATCCTTTGCCTGCCCCTTAATCGGTGGAGTCGGCCCGTCAAACGGATATTTTCCAGTTAAACATTCATAAAATGTAATCCCCAGAGCATAGAGGTCCCGGTCTTTACGATCAGCAGCTTCGGGTTCACTTGAATAATTATAATCTGGTGGAACATAACGACGGGTGCCACCTCCCCCCATAACCTCATTGTTTTCAGAAACAGCAACATTGAAATCAATTATTCGGACACCCTTGTCTGTCCAAAGAAGATTAGAAGGCTTCACGTCTTGGTGATATACCCCATGCTTATGCAGATGTCCAAGTCCCTCCGCAGCTTCTCGGACTATACGCACGGAATCTTCAAGCGACAAAGCCTCCGCCTCGATCAGACCTGAAACATCAAGACCTTCCACGTAGTCAAAAACAATATATGGTGTCTGCTTAGCATCAGTCATCCTGTCTGCCCAAACAACCTTTACAACGTGAGGATGCTCTGGTAGGTTAGTGAGAGTTTTATATTCTCGGCGTAAGCGCTCATAAATACTTCGACGGTCTTTCGTCACCAACTTGATAACCCGTACTACATCACCCAAGGAATCAAATACCTTATAGGCTACTCCGAAACCTCCACTTCCTAATTTCTTTTGAATGCGAAATCGATCTGCCAAAATAAAATCCTGCGGTAAATTAGTCAAATCATCCGGGAACTTTGGTGTTTCTGACAATGGACTACCTGCGACAGGTGTGGAATTATTCTTGGCTTCAGGTAAAATCAGATCATCTAAGGCTTTCCTGGCAATAGCTGCACTGGCATAACGATCTTCCGGATCAAACTCACAGAACATCTGTAACCATTCGTCGATCCCATTGGGTAAGTCCGGTTTATGCTCCGTAGGTTTCATCGGAAATTTGCCATCAGCCTCCATCATCTGATCAACATTTTCAAAAGGCAATTCACCAGTTAACAGTTCATAAAAAATTAGGCCAGCGGCATATAAATCAGAGGCAATGCTCGCCTGGGAAGGGTCCTTAAAGCACTCTGGAGATTGGTAAGCTGCATCGAGGTCATCTACAATCTGATCAGCAATCGTCGAGGTGCGATTTTTGCCAACCCGGGCAAAATCGAAACCAGTAACGCGCGCTTGTCCCCCTTTGGTTATCAGTAGTGCATCCGTAGTCAGATTGCGATGGATTACCTCATGGCGATGAGCATGATCCAAGGCCGACAA
>DAOOSE010000019.1:0-13424 GCA_035389625.1 bacterium | reverse complement strand
AAGAAAACGCGACTGCACTTTCCCAATTACAGCTTGATGTTCTCTCGAGAGTGATGTCCCAGTCCCCAGATCTTTACACCTCTATCCAGATTGACAATCCTGAGTTTGGGAAATTGTTAAAAAATCTAAAGGCAAGCCTGTCCAAGGCTTCTCGGCTGGTCGAGACAAAGGATGGAGCAGGATATTCTAGAATGTTTGAAAAAACAAAAGAAAAACTAAAACCTATTTTAAAGGAATCATTCGAAGAGAGTAGGGAATTAATCTCTGTAATTTTCGCCAATAAAACGAGCTATGCTCTACTCGGCCCCACCGGTTCTTTCTCTGAAGCGGCACTAAATTTTCATGATTCAGATGGTCGCAAAATATTTCTGGACTCGTTTGAGGAAATTACGAAGGCTGTTGCAGGTGGAGTCACCGATTATGGCGTCATACCGATTGAAAATTCGATTGGCGGAGGCCTGGGAGAGGCTCTTGATCTGATTTATGAGCAAAAGTTGTTAATTGCTAAAGTTATTGTTTTGCCAATCAGTCATTGCCTGGCGGCACTTAAGAAAAGCTCCAAGATCGATATTCTCCTCTCCCACCCCCAAAGCTTTTTACAAACCTCAGAATATGTTGCCAACAATTTACCGAATGCTCGGAAGGTTGAAATGCTTAGTAATTCTGCTGCTTTTGAAAAAATTGCAAAAGAAGGATTGACTAATGCTGGAGCCATCGGACCAAAGTTAGCAGCAGCTCAGTACGGACTTGAGGTGGTTGCTGACCACATAGAAAACAATCAGAACAACATGACTAGATTTGCTGTTGTTGCCAGGAGGGATTCGGTCAAGGAAGTTTCGGGGGCTAAGACGAGCATTGTAGTGATTCCAAAGAAAGATCGCCCGGGATTGTTGGTAGAAATACTTCAGCGCTTGGCGAGTAATAAAATAAATCTGTGTAAAATCGAGTCCCGCCCCTCAAAAGAAAAGCTTGGTGTATATGTCTTTCATCTAGAATTGGATGGAAACCCAACTCAACCGAATGTGAAAAAAGCACTGAATAAAATAAGTGAATTTACGGAGGTTGTGAGCTTGGGGAGCTATGACCAGGTTTCGTTAGGTCATTAAATTGCTGTCATCCGAGCCCCAGCAATAAGGGGGGTAAACTCCGTCAAGGGATCCCACTATCACGTTAGTGACGGGATTTCTCGCCTTGATTCACGCGCCCAACGGCGGACTCTCAATGGCTCGAAATGACACTCGAGGGGTAGGAATCACAAAAAATTAACTTCTCTGTCCCCGACCTGCTTTTTTGCTGGAAAGCAGGTCGGGAAGTGGAGACGCAATGTGCTTAGAAAAGCTGCGGGATATTCTCAGTCCCGCAGTGTATGAGGAGCTCCTTCGTCGGAGGGAGCGCGAACAGTTTCTGGTTGGCCATTATGGCCAAATTCCCGACTGGGAGCTCCCCGAATGGGGAGACGAAATTCCGGATGACTACCGCCCGGAACACCAGCGAGGGATTATCGGCCCTCGTGGTGGTGAGTGATTCCTTCCTCGTGTCGGTATACCGGCGACCGCCGGCACGAGGAAATCTTTTATTTGCCTAGCGCTAGTTCAATAATTCTAGTAATCAAGTCATTGTAGGGAATTCCTTTTGCTTCCATCATCTTGGGGAACATGCTGATCTTGGTGAAGCCGGGGAGAGTGTTGATTTCATTGATATAAATTTGACCCTCTTGATCTAGAAAGAAGTCAACTCGAGCATAGCCCTTGCAGCCGGTTGTCCGGTAGGCTTTTTCTGCCCACTCTTTGAGAGTTTTAATCTGTTTCTCGGTTAAACTATTTGCAATCATCTCTGTTTCAAAGGGATGAAAGTATTTTGAGTCGTATGAGTAAAATTCGCCACCGCTTAATATTTCGCCCGGCTCAGAGATTATCAATTTATCATTGCCAAGTACTGCCAGCTCCAGTTCGCGAGGGTTTTCGACTGCTTTTTCAATAATTATCCAGTCGTCGTACCTCAATGCCTCATCGAGAGCTTTATCTAATTCATTTTTATCTTGAACCCTACTGGAGCCGATGGATGAGCCGGCATCATTTGGTTTTACAAAGAGGGGATAGTGAAGAGTTTTTTCAATTTTTAGAAAAAGCTCTTCCCTGCTCTCCCCTTGCTTGAAGGGGAGAAAGTCAGTTGTTCGGAGTCCCACCGCCGCAAATGTCTTGTGTTGCTCAATTTTGTTCATGTTAAGTCGACTTGCCTCAACTCCTGATCCTGTATAGGGAACACCTTTTGATTCCAGAAATGATTGCAGGACACCATCTTCGCAATTCGGACCATGGACGGCAAGAAAAGCCACGTCAATATTGCCAAGCAAAGACTCGTCGAACGAGCCATCTTGACTAACATAGATTTCCACAACATCGAATTTATCCCTATCGATATTTTTCAATATTGATTCTGCAGTCATCTTCGACACCTCATGTTCGAATGATTTTCCGCCATAGATAATACCGACTTTTGTTTTTTGCATTTTTTAATAATCTCTTTAAGAATTCTAATGATAACAAAAAAAGAATTGACTAAGCAATTCTTTATCTCCGGAGGTCGGGGCGGGGAAGACGGTCCTTTCGTGCGTCATTCCCTTCGGATGCCCCTTTCGGTTGTTCATGCGGTGGGCGACTTCCACCCCCGCTTCCTCACTCCGGTGAAGTCACCCTCCCACCCGCAGAATACAGTGGTCCTGTGGTGGGCGTCCGGCGGGATCCCTATGGGCCTCGAGGACATTGCCTCCTGCTTGGGCTTGGTTGTCGCCTTGTCGGCGTCTTCCGCGACCCAGGCGTCATCCCCGATGTAGGCGATGTTGAGGTGGTAGAAATCACCGATTTCTACCAACCACCCTTCGAGCGAGTCGAAAGACATCGCTGGCCGCCCGGCAGCGGCAACGAGTTCCTCCATGGACAACCGCTTCCCCCGGTTGTCCAGGATATAGGTAGCCAAGCCTCTCAGTTTCCGGGGAAGCTCTTTCGGTTTTTGGCCTACGGTGGCTGATCCATCGTGGCAAACATACCAGAGACCTTCTTCCCCACTGTTGCTGACCGAGATCCCATCCTGACCATCAAGATGGATCAGTGCGGCAGCTCGGCCGGTCGGTGGACCGAAGATACCCTCGTCCAGGTCCTTCCGCGTCACAGCGAAGACGCTGTTTGCCGGGTGACCAAGAATCCACTCTCTAAGCAGGATGTCTACTGATTCAGTAGGCATTACCAGCTCCTTTCTTCGTCGGGAGGCAATACTCCGATGCAAAAATGCTAGCACTGAGATCGCTAAATGTCAAAAAAATACAATACTAGCCTCATAGCCCCTTCATTCGATTAATTTAAATTATGAGTACTATTGAACGTTTATTGTTCCGGTTCTTTCGGGATTTAGATGATCATGATATCTCCAGGTTCCGGCTTTTTCAAATTTAAAGCTGTACATCTCCCCTGGTGCGTAACCCTTCTTAGTGTCGAATTCTGGATAATCCGTGTGTTGTGGGTGTGGTGCTGAGGCTACCCACATCTGCATTTCACTATTATTGATAAAAGAAATTGTGTCACCTTTTTTGATAGTAATTTCTGATGGCGAGAAGCCGCTATCGGTAAAAGAGATCATATATTCTTTGGGAGCCGTTGATTCATCTTGTGAGCCTTCTTCCGTGTTGATTTCACTATCCTTATTCTCTTCAATCGCAGGGATATTTGGGGGAGCTTGATCAGGTATTTTAGCCGATATTACAGCAACACTTGCCAGGATGATGGCCAAGCTGCCAAGGATTAGGGGCAATAAAGATTTTTTTCGTGGCATTTCCATTCCTTTGTTAAATTGAATCGAAATATATCAAGGCGAGATTTTTCATTCTAGGTAACATTATCTAAACACTTGCCATTTACTGACTTTAAGTCTAAGTTTTAGTTATGGATTCCAAACTAAAAGACATCATCACTAAGAGCACATTCCAAATTATTCCGGGTGTTTTTGTTTATACTAAAGTAGCTGAATTTCCCAAGAGTAAAGGGCACTTTTTGATAACACAGGATGAGGATGAAATTACTGTCGTGACCAAGGAAAGTAAGTTGGATGAGCTTTCTGTTTTGGAACGAAACAAGGACGATTACGCCCTGATCGCCTTGAATGTATCAATTCCGTTTTATTGTGTAGGTTTTCTAGCAGCAGTGTCTCGGGCAGTTGCAGATAGCGGCGCAAATATCCTGATTGTTTCGACTTATTCCAAAGACTATATAATGGTTCAAACAGAGCACAAAGAGGTTGCGAGAGAAGTTTTGTTAGATTTAGGGTTTAAGCAGGAATAAAGGGCTCAGAATGGCGACAATTGAAGACTTTGATAAGATAGATATTCGCGTAGGAAAAATCATCAAAGCTGATGATTTTCCGGAGGCGAGAAAACCGTCGTATAAATTAACGATTGATTTTGGTGGGGAGGTTGGGATCAAGCATTCAAGCGCACAGCTGGTCAAACACTACTCCAAAGAAGATTTGCTGAACAAAAAGGTGCTGGGGGTAGTGAATTTCCGCCTCGGCAAATCGGTCCATTCCAATCCGGAAGTTTGACATTGGGAGTGCCGGACACGGAGCACCAATGCATTTTGATCGCTCCGGATAAGGAAAATGCTATAATTGGGGGGAGACTTTACTAAACAAGGAGCTATATGCACAACTACTTACCTGAGTTTTTGACCGTCGTATTAGTTCACCTTCTGGGTGTGATGAGTCCCGGGCCTGATTTTGCAATGATTACCCGAAGTAGTCTCGTTTATTCCCGGAAAACCGGCATCTACTCTGCCCTTGGCCTGGCTCTGGGGATTCTTGTTCATGTAACATATTCATTGATCGGGATCGGATTGATTATTTCCAAATCAATCGTTTTGTTTTCAACCATCAAATTTATTGGAGCCGGCTATCTGATCTGGATTGGTTACAAGTCTCTTAGATCAAAACCGAATGAAGATAAGGAGAAAGTGGTCGAGAAGAAGGATATCGGCACTTTTGCTGCCATTCGTCTGGGCTTTTTTACCAATGTCCTAAACCCAAAGGTAACATTGTTTTTCCTAGCACTATTCACACAAGTGATTAGTCCCTCGACTCCATTCGCCATTAGAATTATTTACGGGATAGAAACTTCCCTTATGACGTTTCTCTGGTTTGGCTTGGTTGCATTGGTTTTCTCGAATCCTCGAATCAAGCAATCTTTCTCTCGAGTGCAGCACCATTTTGAGAAAGTATTCGGAGCTCTATTGATCGCCCTAGGAATCAAAGTAGCCTTATCGAAGGCAAAATAGATTTTACTTAACAGGAGGGATAGTGGAAAATTTAAAAATAGCATTTTTGTCGGCAATCTCAATGATTGTATGTGGATTTGGCGGAGCTTATCTGCTATCCACCTATCGACCCTATTCCGATCTAGAGGATTTTGCATTGTTGGTTGGTGCTATTGGGATAGTTGTGCTACTGGTTTCCGTGATCATCTTTGCGGCTAGGAAAAAAGTTTTATTGTGGTTGCTATTAGCAGCTGATTTGCTTGTATACCTGAGTCTAATTCCACTAATGACTGAACCGCGAGTTGACGCAGGGGGATTAATTTTTTATGGGTTACTATTCTTGGTTTTTGTAGCAATCTCGACTCTCGTTTGTATAATCGGTTTTACGGTAAGATACGTTCGGGAAAGATCGGCACTGTATCTTATTGGTGTACTAGCAGGTATTGCAATTGTTGTTTCTTATATTATTTTAGCCGTAACACAAACAAACAATACTTAAAAGTAAAATCTAAAGTAATTTTACCAAAAGAAAAATGAAAGAGATAATATTTGGCACTTCAAATCCTGCGAAATTAGCTCAAATTCAAGGCGTACTTGAGTCACTTGGTATTAAGGTGCGAAGTATTGCTGAGTTTGGTGATGTGCCTGATGTGGAAGAAAACGGAAAGACAGCACTTGAAAATGCCAAAATTAAGGCTCTTGCCTATGCGAAAGCTATCGGTCAGATAGTTTTTTCGATGGACAACGCATTGTACATCGAAGGCCTACCAGATGATAAACAGCCAGGAGTGCATACACGAAGAATTCCTGGTGTCGAGGGCAAGGTGACCGATGATCAGATGCGGGAGTATTATGCAGCGCTGGTGGAGTCTCACGGTGGTGAAATGGCAAATTACTGGGAGTTTGGTATTGTTGTGGCCGATTCAGATGGAATAATCGCTGAAACCGTTGCAAGGACGCCAAACAGAATATTAACAAGCAAGGTTTGTCCAGAGAGTATTCCTGGCTACCCACTGGAATCACTTCAAAAAGATCCTGAATCAGGCAAATATTTGGCTGAAATGTCAGAGGATGAGAGGGCAGAGTTTTGGCGAAGTACGATCGGGGCAAAAGTCGAGGAATTATTTAAATCACTTGAGTTAAGGGAAGGTGAGGTCGGTGACAGACCGAAGTTAGTATAGGGATGTTTCCCCATGCTAGTATTCTCGCTGGATAATAGTGTGAGTATTTTTGTCCCCCCTTTAAAAGTAAGGAGATCAGGAATTATGCATAATAATTGGAGGAAAAAATGAAGTATGTCTGGATAGTGACCGGGCTAGCATTGTTGGTTTTAGGTATTATCCAAGCCAAAGGAGGCACCCTTGATAACATTGGGATGTCACTGCTAGCTGGGATTATGGGAATAGTTGCTTTTTATATTGGATTGAGAAAACAGAACAATAAAGGCGGAAAATTTTCAGTAAAGAGTTTGATAATTGGCCTTGTAATCGGAATATTGCTGCTGGGAATAATATTTATACTTTATCTTGGGCAGGACTATTTCTAGAGCGGGGTGGGGCAAGGCCCCGCAGTCGGATTGGACGACAGACGGGGCGGATTACGGGTAGTTTCGGTGGCTCACGGAGCCACCGCATCAAGGAAGGGGGTGGCCACGAAGCCTATGGCCACCAGGAGAATCACAACCGCGATTGCCATGAGTACGCACCCCATGGCATTCTCTCCTCGGCTTTCCACAATCGTTCCCTCCTTTCTCAAGGTCCACAATAGCGTTTGTTTGTATAGGAGTCAATAATTTGGGCAATAATGTATTATGAATAAAATTTTTCTTTTATCCTCAACCGAGAGCGTGATGGATCAAGTGGTCTCTCTGTTGCCAAAGAAACCTAGTGATTTGAAAGTGGCTTTTGTGCCTATTGCAGCTGATCCGTACGACGAATCGCCCTGGATGGATATGGACAGGGAGAAACTTCGGGAGTTTGGATTTAAAACATTCGATCTGGATCTGAAAAATAAGTCCGAGAACCATGTCAGGGATTCATTGAAAAATGCTGACGTCGTTTTTGTCGGCGGTGGTAATACATTCTATCTTTTGCAGAAGATGAGGGAAAGCGATGCCGATAGAGCGATCAAAGATTTTGTCGATAATAGTGGAATTTATATTGGCGTTAGTGCTGGGTCCGTGGTGGCGGGGCCTGATATTTCTTTGGTCAAAGACTTTGATAATCCCGATGCGGCGCAGCTAGATAGCTCTAAAGGACTGAGACTTGTTGATTTCGCTGTTTTGCCACATTACGGAAAGGATAAATATGGGCAACTGCATGATCAAGTGATGAAGCAATACGGACAGAAGTATGAAATTGTCCCAGTTACCGACGAACAATTTGTTTATGTTAGTGATAATAAGTCTCAGATAATTGGCTACAGAGCGGGGGGGCGGACTGAAATGACCAAGGAGGGGCTTTCTTGCTCTGCCAGGAATGATGTCATTGGTGTGGTATAATTGTACTACTAACAAAGGTAGGGGATGAAAACTAAAATTATTGCTACTATTGGCCCGGCCAGTGAAGATGAGGTCACCTTCAAGTCTCTTGTTGGTGCAGGGATGGATATCGTGCGGCTAAATACCAAATACGGCTCAAAGGAGCAATTTCTCCATATTGTTACGCTTGCTGAAAAATATGGCTGCGAAGTACTCTACGATATCAAGGGCAAGCACTTGACCGAGTGGCTGAAAGACCAGGTTTTTGATTACCTGGCCGTCTCTTTCGCTGAGAATCCGGAGCAGATCGAGCAAGTGAGAAAATTTATTGACAAAAAAAGCGTTAAGATAATTTCAAAAATTGAGAGCCAACGTGGTGTTGATAATATTGAAGGCATTATCGGGGCGAGTGATGGCATAATGGTGGCCAGAGGAGACTTGAGCGAAAATGTCCCCGCTGAGACCGTGCCGATCTACCAAAAATTAATTATTCGAAAATGTAACCAGCGCCACAAGATGGTAATCACAGCAACAGAAATGTTGCTCTCGATGACTGACTCAAATAAGCCCGAAAAAGCTGAAATAAGCGACATCGCCAACGCAGTTCTCGATGGTTCCGATGCGGTCATGCTCTCAGAAGAAACTGCTATCGGAAAATACCCAGCCTTGGCAGTCAAAACGATGAGTAAAATTATTGTAGAAACTCAGAAGAAAGCCGTGCTCTTGAATGTGAAGTAGGGGGCTACTCAGCCATCTCTTTTTGTTTTCTCAAATATTGCTTCACGATTTCCGGCAGCATTTTTTCGGTTTTCTTGCCCATCTCTTTCTCTTCTTCCATAATCTTGCGGCAAACATCAGCTGTTTCCGTTTCCCCCAGCTCATCGGCAGCTGCAGCAAGAGCCATGTATGAGGCCATTTCGAGGTGTTCAGTGGCGTGGCCAGCGATGGCATTTTTGATAACCTTGTCTTTGGCCATATCAGGCACGACTGCCTGAATTGATCCCATTGCATCAGCCATCATTTTTTTAACCGTGGAAACGTCTCCTCCAAGCCTCTCTATCTCTCCGCGAACCCTCTCTGCCTGGCTTTTTGTTTGCTCAAGGTGATCCTCTAGCTGAGTTTTAAATTCGGGGTAATCCTCTGCATCTTCAATCATCCCCTCCAGCGTATCAGCGATCGATTCCTCCATGCTGTAAGCATCATTTAGCCAAGTGATAAGAGTTTTTTTGTTCTCTTCCATCTTTTCTCCTTATTTAATAGTTCCTTTACTTTCTGTAAAAGTGGCCATAAAGTCATTGCCAAAAATATGTAAAAATTCATTTGGATTAGGGAAATGTTGAAAGTTTTATAAACCAAGGAACAAAGTGTTTACTATTTGGAAAATACTTTTAGTTGCAATATTCTTACTTTTGTTGATACTGCTCGTTTTAAATGTTCTCCTGGGTGCCGGTATTCCCATTGAGGTTTTTGTGCTGCCATTGATCGCTATCATTATTTTACTGGGATTGCTAATCCTTCAGGGCCCGGCTTATCCCGAAAAAGTGAAAGGAATAATTTATTTTGATGGCAAAGAAGAAAAAAAGGACCCTCATCATGAAGATTTTGGAGTGGTCTTTAGCAGAGGCACATTGAATACCGCGACTGAAGAATTACCAGAAAAAGGAGAAAAAAAGATTCATGTCAACGCTGTTTTTGGCTCGGCGGTGGTGAGGGTGGATAATAGAAAACCAATCAGGGTAAGGGGACAAAGCATATTTGGCAGTGTGCGTTTCCCTGATGGATCACTGTTGATGATAGGGAAGAGGGAGTATCAGACTAAGAGCTATGATCCGGCCAAGCCCCACATATTTTTGAACGTTAATGCGATATTTGGGAGTGCTGAGATAACTGAAGGAGCATAATAGTGCACGAAAAGCCGAATGTAGCAATAACACGCCATAGCGCCACTATTTGGATATTTTGTTGAATAATCAGGGACTGTTTTCTTTTAGCCAAACGATCGGATCTTCCCAGCCAGAGAGCTCTTCTTGGTTTTGGACATAACCAAGAAGATTGATTTGATCCCCTCTGATAATTCCAAAATGGAGGTGTTTGCGCTCGTTGTCCGTATCTGTCGAATATGCATCTCCCAAGATGCCGACCTGATCATTGGTTGCTGCTCTTTGACCGACTCTCGGAATCGAATTCATCTTCAAGTGACCATAGAGAGCAAGAATTTTTTGGTTGCCTATGTCATGGTTGATCACTATTACCCCACCATAGCCCTGTGCCCAACGAGAGACAATGACCTCCCCGGGGGCAATTGCATAAATTGGCACATCTCCAGCCACGTCGCCATATTCCACATCTATACCGGTATGAAAGCCGGTAAAACGCTCTGGAGTGACCGGTGAATTTTCCGGCGTAACATAGGTGCCATATGTTTTTTTAGTGACCCTTTCCGGTATTCCTCTAATAGGTGGTGTTGGTTGCGGGCTTTCATCTTCGAGGTTCTCCTTCGGATGGTTGGGTTGAGTTGAATCTCTGCTTGTTTGGTTTATTCTTGCCCAAACGGCCGTACCCACTGTCAAAAGCAGGATAATTAAGATTATTAAGATATTTGTTTTCATGTAAAAAACCTAACAAAATTCAGAAGAAATGTTTTTGAAACAAATAATAACTTCTTCGAATTTGACAATCTGTTTATCTTTTGATTAAATACCGATAATGAAACGAGAAATTGCCACAACTCTAGTCCTTCTACTCACTACCCGAGAACCCGCGGTCGCTTTTGATTACAATAGGTAAGCCCTTCGATTACACTCAGGGTAAACAGATATGCAGCCGCGGAGGATCACCGCGGTTTTTTGTTTTCACGACGTTTTCAATAATGTGATTAATGAAAATTCGGGGAGACAAACAGGGGTAACACAATGAGGTCTGCGCTGGGCGACAAATAACGCTCAGTGCGGAAGGCTCGCTTGACTCCCCACCATCCGGAGTCCTGACTGCGCGTCGGGACTTCTATCTAAAGGCATGATAATACAACATGACTGAAAACTACAAAAACCTACTCCTTCTAATTCTCGATCGCTTTCCGCGGTAGGTTTTTGATTGATTTATCACAAATAACTATGCCGCGGAAACGCGGTTTTTTTTGGTTTTTTGCCTTTATTTTCGGAGATCTAATAGTGGGTCTCCGAACGATGGAGGAAAGATGCACGTGCTCGTGGTGGGGGCAATCCCCCAGGAAATGTACGAAGAGATTCTGGGGCGTAACTCGCTCCAGCTGGTACCCTCGGCTAGTGATGCCGAGGGTGTGGCAAGCATAGTTCGGGCTTGCCACCTCGACAAAGCTTTCCTGGCTCGAGACGCGAGCCAGGAAGTGGAGGGCCTTCTCCGGGAGGCCCAGGTTCCGGTCCACCGCTTCTCGGTGTGACCACGTGCCGCCTCGGCCACCGCCGTCCTTCTGACAGCGGGGCCGAGGGTCACCCAGCATTTTCATTGCTAAAGCACACTATTTATGCTTTAATTTTTTTGTTATGGCAGTAATTTTTTAATAGATTCCCGACTAGCTTGGGAATGACAAAGAAAACGGGGTGTAGCGCAGTCTGGTAGCGCGCAGCTTTCGGGTAGCTGAGGTCCCGAGTTCGAATCTCGGCACCCCGACCATGCTGGACAGTTTCAGCATTTATATTTTGCATGAACTTGAAACAGGCACTGACTTGCGTGTTCAAATAGCCTGGGTAGTTCCAGACCAGTCCAGAGGGAAAGATTGAACACAGGATCATTCTCTTCTGCTGGAGATCGGAATTTGCGAAGGTTTTGGCCAGGTCTTTGAACTTTTCTTTGATAAAATTGGCTACATCTTCAATATTGTATTTCGTAATCAAATCATCATTCTTTGTTATCTGGATCGTCGTAATTTTTTCTTCAATCATTCTATTTTGCTCTCTAAAGATATCGTCGGAATAGATTCCGGCCAAATTCTTTTCAATTAAGGCTTGGCGAGTTTCATAGAGCTTCTTTAACTCGTCATCTGCCTGCTCTCTCCTTTTTTGCAGTGAAGCCACTCTTTTGTAATAAGTCTTGCGAAGATAGATCGCTATCAATTCCAGGGCTTCTGGTGTCAAATTAACGCTCTCTAGCAGTTTGGTTGTTTCTTCCTCGATTTCGCCCGCAGGTATTGAATGGCCTTTGCCGCACCATTTTTGGCAGAAGTAGTAGGCAAAACGTTCATTCTTGCCCTTGCTCCAACCGGCAGTCAGGGAAAAGCCGCATCCGCTGCATTTTACAATTCGCCGAAGTGGAAAATCAGGGTTGTCCCTGTTTTTCTTTGCCAACGGCTTGGCAATATTAACGTTTCTACCATCGAGAATGGCTTGAATTTGGTAGAATTGCTCCTCTGTTGTCATTGGCACATGCTGACCCTGTACTTCCTGGTCATATTTTTTAGAAACCAGCTTACCGGTGTAAAACTTATTCCGAAACATTCTCTGGATCGTCTGGGGCTTAACCTTAAATTCCTTACCGGTTCTATATCGTACTTTTACACCCTGATCATCCAACATCTTGGCCATTTCTCGCAGTGATTTCGTGCCTGTTGCCATAAGTTCCCAGGCCTTTTTCAAAGCATCGAAAGACTTTGGGTCTTTAACAACGTAGCCGTTTTGGTTTAAGTAGCCAAAAGGCGCAAAGCTGGTGGGCAACCCCGACAGAAATCTGGCTCGCAGGCCGTTCTTGCTGCGCTCGCCGCGAACGTCATTGTCCATTTGGGCGAATCCGGCCAGCATCGTTTCAACAAACTTTTCCGTTGGACTGTTCCCTGTCGGCTCAGTAGCAGAAATAAGGCGAATGTCACACTCAGCCAACTTTTTGCGAATGATTAAATAGTCTGCAGTTTGCCGCGAGATACGATCCAGCCGGTAAACGAGAACAGCGCCTATTTCCTTTTTGTGTTTCCGGCAATGCTCAAGCATTTGAATAAGTGTCGGACGACCATGAATTGTCTTGGCTGATTTTCCCTCCTCTCGAAAAACCTGGACGATATCTAATTTGCGGCGGGCAGCTTCTTTAATACAAATGTCCTCTTGTGTCGCAAGCGAATAGTTCTCGACCTGTTCCTCGCTCGAAACCCGGATATACATAACCGCACAGTTCTCTTTCTTTTGGGCTTTGCCAAAAATGGATGAGTCCATAGTTTACCTTTCTTGCAGCAACTGCTGCAGTGTTAGACCATTAAATACTTGTTTTTCAAAGCCATCGAGCCATTCATCAAGAAGATATTGAAATTGAGTGAGGTAGGTGGCCAATTCGTCATCGGGAACATCGTTGACCGTCTCGCCCAAAATTGCCCGGGCTTTTTGTATCTTGTTCTCCTCCTGGTTGTTGCCAAAAAGAGAGTCAAACGAGGACTCAAGCGTCTTGCGATGATTAAATATTGAACAATCAAGATCCCAATTAGTTCGCTCTTTTCCTTCGGGCGGCATGGGATAACCAGCGCTTGCAGGTCTTTTTAGCTGTTCTTTTACGAGTTCCATTTTTCCCTCCTTACTAGTATTATAATACTAGTGTATAGGCATATATACCTAGTGTCAAGGGAGGTGATTTATAGAACACTAAAAAATAGCTAGGCTGGTAAGGAACATATTGTTATATGGTTTCTGTAC
>DAOOSE010000018.1:0-13447 GCA_035389625.1 bacterium | reverse complement strand
TTTATCCAGCCATTGATAACATCAAGTAATTCCTTGTCAGAATATCGTAAAGATATAGTGCCGTAATCAGAAGTTTTTTTGTATGTGCCCCCTTTTCTCGAATGAAGAAATGTTTTGCTAAACTGGGTGATCGGAATACCTGTGATATTTGACCAAAACAATCTCAACCCAGCCTCATCTTGATCGGAATATGCGTGCAAAAGTAAACGCAGCCTCGTCTCATCAACCATACAAACCTGTCTTAGAAAATCAAGGAACAGCTTGATCATATCTGGGTCACTATTGCTGAACACAACACTATTGCCCAGTTTAGTTCCTTCCCCCCAGTAAAGCATAATACCAGATAACTTCAACCGCTCTTCTTGCTCTGTAAGCTGACTCTTGATCAGACATCCCTTTCTCCCGAACTTTGTCATATGCAACATCTTACTTGCAGAACTATGATCTCTGCGAGAAATTGATTGCTTCTCAAGGGAATACCGAATCTTCGAACAGCCAAGATGCAAACAATCAGAAACCTGCTGAACTGACAGACCTGAAGTGTACAACCTAGCTATTTTTTTGTCTAAATCAGGTTCCATACCACAATATTATCACACCAGTAGTTAGTTAACAACTAATGTGTTGAATGGCTGATTCCCACCTACTCCAGCATTATCTGTTATTGAATGGCCGTGCCATCCGTAGCCCGAAGGGCGAAGGATGGTGCTGGGAGCAGGATTCTCAGGTGGGGCCCCTGACCCACCTCCCTACTAGTAGGTTCTCACCTACTCCAGCATGCCCCATTAGCCACCTTCGGTGACCAATGTGTCATGGTGCTGGGAGCAGGATTCTCAGGTGGGGCCCCTGACCCACCTCCCTACTAGTAGGTTCTCACCTACTCCAGCATGCCCCATTAGCCACCTTCGGTGACCAATGTGTCATGGTGCTGGGAGCAGGATTCGAACCTACGAAGGCGTAAGCCGTGTGATTTACAGTCACATGCGTTTGACCACTTCGCTATCCCAGCAGTAATTCTAATGAATTTTAGCAAATTTTTAAGGTTTGCGCAATCTAAAAATGGAGCCCGAAACGGAACTCGAATCCGTGACCTCGCCCTTACCAAGGGCGTGCTCTACCAACTGAGCTATTCGGGCAATAAGAAATGCACAGAAATCATACCAAGAAAGGTGGGATTTATCAATCATGGAACATTATTTACGCAATCACAATTTTAGGCAGATAGCTCGAAATATAGTACAATAATTCTATGAAAGATTTGTCTTGGAAAAATTGGCCCTATAAAAATACGACAATCCTAATAATCAGTATTGCCCTTTTTGTTTATTTTCTAGATTCGCAATTCATTCAGTATCTCGTAAAATCAATAGGCAGCCTTGGATACCTAGGTAGTTTTTTCAGTGGAATTTTATTTGTTTCAAGTTTCACGGTCGTTCCTGCTTCTGCCCTTTTGTTTGACATTGCAAAAAATCTCAACCCGTTTGCAGTAGCATTATCCGCCGGTGTCGGAGCAGTAATCGGTGATTACATAATTTTTCGCTTTTTGAAGGACCATATCTTTGATGAGCTTCGGCCAATTTTTCAAAAAAGCGGCGGCCCGTTTATTAAAAAATTATATGCAAGCCCCTATTTCGCCTGGCTTTTCCCTATTCTCGGAGCAGTAATCATCGCCTCACCAATGCCCGACGAACTTGGAATAGGCATGATGGGTTTATCAAAAATTAAAAACTGGCACTTCCTCCTGGTAACCTTTCTTCTGAATTCAATCGGGATACTTCTGGTGATTGTTCTCTCAAAGTCGATCTAAATGACCGAAACTGGCCGAGATCAGCCGTTCTTCTTGCCGGTTTCGATTTTTTGGAGCGTCTCTCTAAACGCAATTCGAGGAAGGGTTGCCTCGTTCTTCAACAAATATTCCTTGACCTCTGCCTTGTTTTGATCAGAGAGGCTTCGCAAAAGCCAAGAAACTGATTTGGTAATTAGCCCATCTTTTTCATGCTTCAGTTTTTCAATCGTTTCAAAGGCCAGTTTTCTTAAATTGGCATTATTTGTTTTTCTGACCGATGGGTTTTGCAAGACCAGACTAGCTCGTCGCAAAGAAATATTGTCGCTTGCAGAAAACTTGCGAATCATCTCCTGCCACTCATCCCAATTTTCCAGCACCTCCGCACCAGAATATGATGACTGGCAAATCACATCCACCTCAACCCAGCCCTGTGCTTGACTAAGCCATTTCTCCAGTTGACTAAGAGGAATTTGAGAGCGAACTTCAGGCTTTAGCAGCGTAAAAATCTTTCCTCCAACGACATACTCTTCAAAGATACTTGAAGCAAAAAGCTGATTTAAAAGCTTAATCAACTCTATAACAGTAACGCTTTGCTGTTCCTTAATAATAAAATTTGCAATTTTGACATTATCACGCGTCTTTGTGCCTAAATATTTCTTCTCGCTCCCAAGATATCGTTTTAAAAACTTTTCTTCCTCAGCACTAACCTCTTTTTTGGGCAAATGCTCAATCTTGGCCTTTATCGTTTCCAATAATGTTTGAGTACTCATCGCTTCTCCAGATGGTAATATTTCTTGTCATGAACACAAAAGACGCCTCTGTCGCTGCAGTATTTCTTGCGCTCACTCTCAAGAAACGCCTCCATCCCCTTATCGCGAATAAACTCAAGATTTTCTATCTCACTCATACCATAACGCCCACGGTATCGCTCATCCAATTTTTTGATGCTCTCGCAAGGAAAGGAGTCACACTGGTAACAATAGTTGCCTTTCCGCTTTTGGCAAAGTCTCCGGCCACATTTGATCGGCCGATTATTTACTTTTCGACCACTAAAGCACCCCGGGCATTTGTTTTCTGCTCTCAAATAGTGTAGACAAACGCCACAATTCATTCCGCAGGGAGCAATTAGGTTCTTGTTTATCGATTGCTTAGTCATTTGCTTGTGTTAGGCGTGGGTATTCTTGGATATTTTTACCTCGATCTTCTCTGCCCAGGCTTTTGCCCGCTCCAGCTCTCCGTCTCTGAGGGGTCCTTTGGTGTCAGTGACATAAAATCCTTCTGGTTCGACTATTAATTTGCCACCTTTTCCCACAAGCTTCTTTGCTATGGGCTTAGCAGCATAACCAAAAAGGGAGATAAAAAATCCCAGAACCGTTCGGGCTCCACTTGACTTTATATCCTTGGGATCGATCCTGGTATCAAAGGCGGTCACTTTCACATCTTTGAGAGCATTAGCTGGTAATTTATTAATAAATTCTGTGGTGGCCGGACTTGGCCGAAAAGCTCTAGTAGGAGAACCGACGATCAGCAATTCCACCCCTGGAAGATCACCCGGCTTTGAGTCGGCAATACGGACCATTTTGGCACCAAGAACTTTGCCAATTGATTGGGCAACTTTCTCTGTATTTCCAAAAAAGGAGTCACATAACACTATTGTTTTCATTTTTCACCGGATAACTATTTGGCAAAGAGTTCGAGTGCTTTATAGACGAGGATTGCCGGCCAGACAATTGCCTTGAGTACACCTAAGACACCGACCCAAAAGGTGGCAGCAGTACTGATATAGTAAACAGCAGCCCCAATAAAACCAAGCCCATAAACTGCACCATTAGGCCCCGAGCAAGTGACTTTTTCCTTCATTGATCTCCTTTTTTAGCTTCTTTTTAATATTATTACCAATTAGGCAATAATTCAATCCGGGCTTAGAATCCGGTAGAAATCATGATACTATTATCATGATTAAAAAAGGGAAAAATGGACAAAGTCAAAAAAGATAATGCAGGCAAAGAGGTAGAGGATAGCAATTCCATTGGGCGCATTATTAGAAAAGTTTGGGTTCCACTGGTAATCATATTGTTAGTTATCGCAATTCCGTTAATCTGGATCAAAATTCTCTACCCTACCACCAGTCCCCTCAGAGCCATCTCCTACACAAGAGAGGCAAAGAGCAAGCCGCACTTGAATCTTTCAAGAAGAATAATCGGCTTCGCTCCACATTGGCAACTGGACAAAATGGGCAGCGTTCGCCTGGATCACTTGACGGATGTCATCTTTTTTAGTTTGACCGTTGACAATGAGGGCAATTTTGCCAAAAAGGATTCCAAGGGAGAAGATGACGAGGGCTGGGTCGCCTGGAATGCTGCCCCGGCTAACGATCTGATTGCAAAAACTCAAATTACAGGAGGCAATGCAGGTCTTACAGTAGCGTTACTGAACAATGAAATAATCAAAAATTTTTTGAATTCAGAAGAGAGTCAGGCAAATTTACTAAACGCAGTTATTAAAGAAGTAAAGCGCAAACATTTAGGATTAATTAATCTCGATTTTGAATATACCGGCGAACCAGCCGACGATTTGCCGCCAAAATTTACATCTTTCGCCAAGAGAATGAAAAAGGCACTGGACAAGGAGGTGCCAGGCACAGAGCTGGACATGAACCTCCTGGCCAGATCTGGCAGGGATCCCAGATTGTTTCAGATTGAAAAGCTAAAGGACTCAATCGATAAATTTATTGTCATGTCCTATGACTATTATACTGGCGGCTCAGATAGTGCAGGACCGGTCGCTCCGATGAAGGGAAAGGATGAGAAAAAATATTTCTTCGACATTACGACCACTTATAGTGATTTGGCGAAAATTATGCCAGCAGATAAAATTATTATGGGTGTCCCTTACTACGGCTATGATTGGCCAGTCAAAGACAAGACAAACCCAAGAAGCCTTGCCTTGAAGCAATCCGACGAAAACGGCTGGGTCGAGACACTCTCTTATGGTCGGGCACGGACGGATAGCGAGTTCACTGGAGAGAATTGTCACTTTGACGAATTAGCACAGACACCATGGTGCGGCTACACAGACCCAGTGACCGGCAAAGATAGAATTGCCTGGTTTGAGAACACAGAGTCCATCAAAAGAAAATATGATTATGCAAAAAATCAAAACTTCTCCGGAGTTGCTATATGGTCGCTCGGCTATGACCGGGAATATCCCGATCTTTGGGACATATTAAGACAAACTTTTGCTCAGTAGGATTTGCACTCAGGACTGGATTATTCTCCGTCATTTTGTCCTTGCCCCCCAAGGGGACCCTCAACTCGGGTCGAGGAGCGTAAGATCCCTCGTTTGACTCGGGACAGGCTCCGCAATCTCTTCGAAAGATTGCCACGCTCTAAAGCCAAATCGCTCGCAATGACAACAAAAGTGAACCGACCACGAGTTACCTCATCCGAAAATAGGAGGAGTGACTTCTGATTTTTGACTCTGCTTCAGTTGCAAGAGTTTTGTACTCATCATTTTCAATATCCAGACTAGCAGCCTTTTTGAAAACTTTGGCCGCCTTGGAAAACTGACGGACCTCATTATAAGCCTTACCAAGCTCGCAATACCAATCGGCATGCCCTTTTTCAAAAATAGTGGCACGCTCAAGATTCTCAACTGCCTTTGAGTTGTTGCCTGTTCTTGCTTCGACAAGACCGAGATAAAAATAAACCTCGGCAAGCTCTTTGTTGCATTTCATCGCTACCTTTAGTGCATCGCGAGCATCATCAAATTGACCGCGAGTGTATGCCACTTTTGCCATCAAGAGATATGCCTCTCCGCATCTCTTGTTCAATGAGATTGCTTCAAGCGCCTTTTCTTCGACCTCACGCAAATCATTTTTAACTAGTGCCTCTTCTGCCAACTCAAGTTTTTCTACTACCTCTGGACTCAGGTCAGAAAACCGCTTTGGCGCGTTAACAATATTGACCTCTGGCAATGGATCAACAGTGACTGCATCTTTGCCACGGGAGCGGTTTTCGAGAGAGCGAGGGATCTTCGCAAACAAATTTCGAAAATTGTTCGATGTGTTCTTTTCACCAGATCCCAAAGACTTAGCCTCAGGATAGTGACGAAGCACCATGAATAAACCCAGGGCTAAGAATATTATAATAAATACCTCTAGCAAGATACCTCCATCCGTGTTCTGTCTTCCAGTTCCACGGTGTAACACTTTTTAACAATATTGTGACCAACCACCTTACCTTTTCCTTTTGCGGTCTTTACAGTACTCCACATCGGCGGTAAAGCTGATTTCACATCTTTATAATAACCTAACTCGTATTTTAAGCAACACATCAGCTTCCCGCATGCTCCAGTAACTCGATTCGGTCCCATTTGTGCCAAATTCTGATCCTGTGCCATCTCTATTGAAACGCAATCTAGCTCCCCCTTCAAAAAACGACGGCAGCAAAATGTTTCGCCGCAACGACCATACCCCCCACAATAACGAGCGCGGTCTCTGGCACCAATTTGTTGAAGACGGATCAACTTTTGAAAGGTGGAAGCAAGCTCAGAGACAAGAGCGCGAAAATCCACCCGACCCGGAGCAGAGAAATAAAAAGTAAGTTTTTTTCGATCAAGAGAAAGATCTGCATCAAGAACTTCCATTGGCAAACTATGTTTTAGAATGATCTCTTTACACCTGGCAAGATTGTGCCTTGCTTCTTCTTTGTTTGACTCATCTGTTGATCTATCCTTGTCTGATAGCCGCCGGATGATTAGTGCGCCGCTCCCGATCTCGACTCCGACTTCCTTTTGAGACCCAACGACAGTAGCAACCTCTTGACACTGGTCGGACTCAAAAACCACTTCATCGCCAAGCACCAAAGAAAGATTCTCCGAAGCAACACTATATATTTTTGAATCACTCCGAGCTTTTATATTAACTTCAGCCATTTTGATTTGCCCTTGTTGCAAGAATTAAGTTTTCAATAGCCAGCCTTGCGTTGGCATTATTTCTAATATTTTTTTTGGTTTCAATAATTTTGTCTGCAACCGTTATCAAAGAAACGTTCTTCTCGGCCACCAGTTTCTTATGGATGTATTCCTCAAGACCCGCCAGAAATTCGGATACTTTCTCAAGTTTCACAATCTGTTCTACTTCTCTAAACACCACTGCAAGATCTGTGTTTTTATCCAGAAGATGCTGGTATGAAAAAGTATTACTTTCTTTTTCTTTATAGATGAGTACTTTTTGACACCGGGAGGCAATTGTTTCCAACAAAGACTCATTTTCTGAAACAAGAATACACATTGCTCTGGGTGGAGGCTCCTCCAGTGTCTTGAGCAGGACATTGGCCGAAGCATTATTCAAACGCTCACAATTCCGGATAATTCCAAGCCTTATACTACCGACGGGACTTAAGTTCATCTCGGCAATCCACTTCCGGACTGATTCAACCTTTATCTCCCCGCTTTTGCCTGATTTACTATCAGCAACCTCAGAAAGTGTTACTATGTCCTCTTTTTTTACACCTTCTTTTTCAACTATACGCTGTATCTCGGCATTAATACCGTCGCTGTCGTTACCAACAAGCCATCTCGAATGGGACATTTGCACTCTTGGCAACCCTTTTCCTTGTGACTCATGTTGGTCTTTCATTGGGATCATCTTATCAGAAGGTGGAATAATTGACAATCAAGTTCAACCAAGTATAATTTAAGCAATAAGCAATAAGTGATAAGCAATATCATGACCAAGGTAAACATTGAAGATCTTGAGGACAAAACACTCTACTGTATTGACTGCGGAGATAAATTTATTTGGACAGCAGGAGAACAGAAATTTTTCCTTGAAAAAGGGTTGCAAAACTTACCGAAACGTTGCAAAATTTGTACTGCAAAGAATAAGTCAAAGTTGAGAGAAAAACATCCAATGTGGTGGCTGAAATGTCGCCGCTGCGGAAAGAGAAATGAGGTACCATTTGAGCCAATCAGTAATGATGCTCTTTGTGAAGATTGCTTCAAGCGCGAAGTTGAAAAACGAAATGTAAAGATCCAGGCAATGGGAGAGACCGTTCCGGAACCACCCAAATTTCAAGAGTAGAAGAACTATACAAAAAAAGGATCCACTCGAGCGAATCCTTTTTTTGAGTACTATCTAGGCTTTTTCTAAAACGCTTGATTCTTCAGTAATTTTTTTAATGCTTTTTAAGCAGCGAGTGCAAAGTAAAACACCGTTAACCTTTTGTAAGTTGGGACGGAATTTTCGTTTTGTATGAATTTGTGAGTGAGAAACGAGACTCCCCGATACCGCTCTCTTGGAACAAATTGTGCAACTTGCCATTATGGTCTCTCCTACAATAGATAACGCTGTAGAGTTCTGATATAATTCAGATGTATTTTTAACTTTGTTAGTATACTATAATTTCGATAATTAATCAAGAGTCGCTTATGCTTCTTTTTCAACTAATCTCAGGTAACCTTTCGATTATCGGTTTTCTGGCAATTATCGCCGGAATTCTTTTGGGGGTATCCTTGCATGAGTACGCTCACGCCCTTGCTGCCTACCGCAATGGTGATGATACGGCAAAATATATGGGGAGACTCACCATAAACCCCCTTGCTCATCTTGATCCGACCGGGACAATAATGCTTTTACTTGTGGGTATCGGCTGGGGTAAGCCTGTCCCGATCAACCCACGCAATTTTGCTTCAAAAGGAGCAGAAATTGAGGTTTCCTTGGCCGGAATCGTTACAAATCTAATAATTGCTTTTGTTTTGGGAACAATTATTAGATTTTCTGGCGGACAGCTGGATTCTTTACCAACCACAATACTTTATATAATTATGCAAATTAATTTAATCTTAGCCGTTTTTAACCTGATTCCAATCCCCCCACTGGACGGCTCTCACTTGCTCGAATACTTTATGACCGAAGAACAGAAGATTCAATTTCAGACCGTCGGTCCGTCCATTCTGATCGCACTCCTGGTACTTAGCTTTGTTGGCGGCTTCTCGATCTTCTCATCGATAGTCGGGCCGGTAGTTGAGGCCCTCTCGAGAGTGTTCTCGGGAGTGTAGAACTGCTTACTTCTTACTGCTTCTCCATATCTGATCTGATCTGTCTTAACTGACGATCCCTGAGGGCAGCTTCATCCTCCTGTGGTGCTCCCTCAACAGAAATAAAACCATCAACTTGTGTTTCGGCTTCCTGTTCAGATTCTCGATCAGGAGTACCTATTTTTTCTGATGCTTCAAGTTCCATTCCTGTTCCATCGGGAGCCATCGATCCGATAAGCTCAGTACCGGTACCACCGGGGGCAGGGACTGACTCGCCCTCAGCACCAATTCCGCCCATATTCTTCTCTGCCCATCTTCTCCCCAGGGCAACCTCGGCAATCATTGGAGGAGACACAGCTGCAATTCCACCGATAAGACGATCATTGTTCATTCGCTTAAGAGCTCCTACAGCCTCCCCATCTTTTCGTTCTTCTGGTTTCAACTCTTTATCATAAACCGCTCGTACCAATCCGGCCATATTTGGGCTACAAATTCTTATTCGAAGTCGGAGGTTGTAAATTCGATTATCGTTAACCGGAAGAGTTGGAAGCAAAACTTCGATTGAATCCTTCCCGAAAACAACTCTCTGAAGTAGAAATGGCTTAATCTTCTGCTTGCGATCAGCGTGTTCCTTAATAATATCCTCCTGATTTTGGCGAACGAACAAGTACGCAGTAGCGTAAAGATGGTAAAAAGCAATTTTTATTTGATGTTCTTTTTGAGAGAGTTCAGCTACTTCCTGTTTTGTTCTTGTCGAGATCATCTCAAGCACTTCCTCCCGGCTTTCAGACAAAGAAATTCTATGTTCTTTTTGGATCTCAACCAAAATTTTTTTTAGGGTTTTTATTGCCTTCAATTTAAAGGCAGATTTAATCCATGGCAACAGATCCCTCCTTGCCTCTTCGAGTGCTTCTTGTCTAGACACTAACTTCTCTTTTAGTTTCACTCCTGCTAGATCATCAATCCTTTGAAAGTACACACGCACTATAGTATCAACACTGCTCAGTGTTTCCGGACCAGGAATAAGCTTTGCTCGAGCGTAAAGATAATCACTAGTAACAAATCTAAGGACAGATGATTCCGGCTCCCAGGAATCAGTATTTTCCCCTTTTTCTTTTCCAAAGTAAAAAATAGCTAGATCAACAAGCTCTTCCGCCACTTGCTCGACTTCTTTGCCCTCTTTTTCTGAGCGTATAACTTCTTTTGATCGATCCCCACCCCTTTCTCTTCCAAACCACCGCATGAAAACTCCGTTCAGATAGCATAATAACTTATAGCTTATTGGAGAGCATGCCATTAGCCATTAGCTTTCTTTAATCTTCATATTCGCCACCATATACCCCACCCCAAATGGACCTTCATAAGAGTAAACTTCAGGCGAATAATCCCGGCCGGATAGTGCTCCAAGCAATATTAAAATCGAGCGGTAGCCGCATTCACCTGCCTGCTCCACGCTCTCTTCCTCCATATTGGCGATTGAAAAATCATCGCCCTTTTTGATGAGCTCAACAAGACTTTTGTCAAATTCTGCCGCTTCATTGGTCTGACCTGGAACAAGTCTATGGCTCAAATCTCCCGATGCAATGATAGCAACTCGAAGATCACGACGTCTTTCCGCCACCTCAGCGATCATTTGCCCAAAGGAATAATGATTAGCTCGAGAAGCAATCGAATAACTAATTGGCAATACTTTAAATGAATAATCTACTGCCTCTCGTATAAAATGAAGAGGTACCATCACGCCGTGATCTACTTCATATTCCCCTTCCGCGTCGAAAAGCAACGCTGGGAGACCCGCCCCCTCCGCCTGATCCACTATCTCAGCGGCAAACTCAGGATCGTTTTTTCCGTGCCATTCATAGTCAGGCGAGCCAAAGTTCGCAAAAGAACCATAAAGATTTGACATTCCGCATACATTGAACATATGGGGGAAGTGAATCATATGGGGAGAAACAATAATCACCAGGTCGGGCTCAGTCTCCGCCAAATCGCGGGCAAATTTCTCCATTGCCAAAAAAGTATTCTTGACATTTTTCTCTTCACCTTTTCCTACTCCCGGCACCAGAAGCGGAGGATGTGGTGTAATTCCTGCAAAAACAATCATCTGATCCCTTCGTTACTTTTCTCCATTGTAGCAGATAAATCAGATATGCAAGAACCACTCAGTACATAAACCTAATCTCGAGAAATTTTGGGCACGGTGGCAAAAGCAACCCAAAGAGCCGACAATCCCACTAGGGAATAAATAATTCGCGAGAATGCTGACATTTCACCAAAAATTGCAGCCACTAAATCCCAGCCAAAGAATCCAATCAGGCCCCAGTTGATTCCTCCGATAATTAGTAAAACTAACGCTACCCAGTCAACAGTGTTTAATTTTGTCATTTACACTCCTTTCTTTTAAATAGAGAGTACCCAAAGAAAAGCATAAAAAATATGTGAAAAGCACTAGGCGAGCGATTGATGTTTTGAATAACCTTACAAACTTGCTAACCGCTCGCTACGTTGTCACTGCGAGCCATCGAGAGTTACCGAGGCGTGGCAATCTTTCAATGCCATGATTTTTAGGGATTGCGGAGCCTGTCCCGAGTCAAACGAGAGATCTTACACTCATCGCAATGACAGTGAGTTATTAAGCAATGCCCGGTTGCAAAATTTCTTCAATTTTGGTCTTATAGCGGTAGGAGGTGAGCAAGATGAGAAACTCCAATGGGGAGATCATCCCCAACGGGTTTGAGGAAGTCGGGCTCAACTGGCCCGATAACCTCATTGCGGTCGTCCTCATCAGGGGGGCTACCGATGCCGGACTAATCAACCAAACCTGGACCTACGTCCAGCGTTTGGTTTGCCCGTCCTGGGTGAATCTGCCGGGAGCAATCACCGGCTTTCAGTTCACTCGAGTTCGGGTCGATTCTCGCTTTCTCTCAGAGAAGGCGAGGCTCAAAATCCGGCGTCGGGAAAAAATAAGGGGTGAAAAAAGCAAGCCCCTCCACGTCTTTACAGGACCGGCCGCACTGGCCGGCAAAGACGCCTTTGTCAAAACCGGTGACCTCCTGCTCTTCGTCGAGAGGGGCAAGAAGGCCGAGCTTTCCAAGGAGCTTTCAGAGTGGCTCCTGGAACAGCTCTCGTAAGGGATTCCGGCAAAGCCCTAGGCCCATTCGTCTACGGTTTTGCAATCCCATGAAAGAAATTAGTACCGAGTGATGAAGTTATTACCGATAACGATTGACCAACAGGCAAATACCTAATTCATAATTCATTCTTCTTAATTCAAATTCTGTTATTCCTCAGACAATTTGAATCGAAGCGACGCAAACATTAGTGCAACAACAATCCAAGCAAGAACGATGATGAGGCTTGTGCTGTTTTCCAGTATCGGCTTAGCAGAGAGCGCTGTATCCCTCAGAAGTCGCAAAAGTGGCGAGATTGGCAAATATTTCACCACAGAGTAAAGCCAGTTCGGCAGAGAATCAATTGGAAAAAAGACTCCTCCTAAAAACATCATCGGAATAGTGATTGCGGTCGCCATTCCTTCCGCCGCACTCGTCGTCTTGCTAACACTAGCAATGACAAAACCAATTAACTGAAAGAGAATCGCACCAATTAACGAGAGCAGATAGATAGACCAATAACTTCCATAAATATGAGCATCAAAAAGTCTTGTTCCAACCAATAATATTATCGAAATTTGGGCAAAATTTAAGATTAATCTAGAAAATACCTCGGAGAGGATAAACCACCAGGTCTTGACCGGTGTTGTCGTAATCCGCTTCAATATCTTGTCTTCGCGATACTTCGTCATGCCGACAGCAATACCGATGATCGAAGAGTTCATGAGTGCCAATCCCAGAACTCCGGCAAGAACAAAATCAAAGTAAGTAAGTACACGGTCGGAAGTTTTTTCCTGTTCTACTCCAAATACAGGCCCCTGAACTCGGTGGAGATGATGAGAAACCTCTTGGACACTTGGCCAATAAAAAATGGTACATTGGGGCTTGAAAGGAGCAACAATGTACCGATGTCCACGATACTTCAAAGCCAAGCCAATGGCAAGAGTAAATAAATATGACTTGTGGCGGAAGATTGCTAGAAAGAAATTAACAACCAAAGCCCAACTAAGATTAGAATGGATTATCTTTTACTACACTGTCGGGAATTCTAATGCCGAGAATACTGTTAAACACTTTGGCATCCAAAGATCAGTTTTCTACTATTGGTTCAGTCGTTTTGATGAGAAAAAGTTAGAATCCCTGGAGGACAAGTCATCCAGACCAACAAAACCCAGACGTTGGCAACCCGATCCGATAGTACTTGCCAGGATGATTAAACTTCGCAAAGAATACATCCATTGGAGCAAAATGAAACTATCTGTAATCTACAAAACAAGATACGGGGAAGAAATATCATCATGGCAATTTCAAAGAGTTATTGAAGAGTTCCATTTGTATCCACCGAGAAAGAAGAGGATATATGCTAAAAATGGAGCCAAAAAACAGCTCATTAGCTATGAGATAAGGCAGCAGGCAAAGGATTTGTTTTCCATAGATACTAAAGTCTTATGGCTTTTTGGATTCAAGTATTTCATTAATTATTTCACCAACATTTCAACTCCCAACCAGG
>DAOOSE010000017.1:0-14230 GCA_035389625.1 bacterium | reverse complement strand
ATGTCTGATCGGTGAAAAAAGCATTGACAGCGCGTGCCGCGTTGGCAATCGAAGCTGATCGGGCAGCCTCCAGATACTTGGCTAGAACACCAGGCACGACCAAAATACTCATCGCAAAGATTATCGGGATAACGCCGGCAATATTAACACGAACAGGCAAATAGCTTGTTGAGCCCTTGTTCTGACCAAACCGAAGTTTGCTCGCATAGGTTACCGGAATATTGCGCTGAGCTTCCTGAATAAGAACAATGGCTGCTGTCGCTAAGATAAAGGCAACGCCAAAAGCAATGGCACCAATTATCTTACTGGTATCTCCAGACTGCAGAAGCAAAATCGTATTGCGAAGCTGATCTGGAAACCCAGAGAGAATACCGAGGGAGATAATCAAAGAAACCCCGTTTCCAATCCCCTTTTCTGAAATAATTTCTCCGATCCACATCAGGAGCAATGTTCCGGCAGTAACGGTAATCAGCATTGTTGCAAGGTCAAATGTTGTCCAGGCAGGGATAATCCCCTGACCCTTAAGCAAGACCAGCATGCTATATGCTTGAATAACGGCCAAGGGAACAGTGGCAAATCTGGTCCATTGGTTGATCTTTGCTTTGCCCGACTCCCCTTCTTTTTGTATCTCTTCAATCTTGGGAAAGATCATGCCGAGAAGCTGGAATATAATAGATGCGGTGATGTAGGGACCAACACCCATGAGAATGATCGAAAAATTACTCATCGTTCCACCGGAAAACATGTTCAAAAAACCAAACACTTGATTTTGACTAAAGAAAGCTTGGAGTCTTGCAAGGTCAACTCCTGGAAGTGGAACATGCGCAAGTACCCGAGTAACCAAAAGCAGACCGACTGCTACCACGATCTTGTTTCTCAGGTCTTTGTATTGCCAGATTTTAGAAAGTGTCTCCATTTGGTAATACTATAGCCTATAATTAAGAGTAAATCAACGCAAATTATTAACGCTTCTTGCCAATAATCAAGGTATTAACATATTGGATTACAGCCCCTTTGTGATTTATGACAAATCCTTTAATAAATAGGATTATTATAACAAAAAACGCCTCAATGCGGGGCGTTTTTTGTAGTACATTTTGAATTTTGACCTAGCTAGCAGCTTTCTTTGCAGCAGGCTTCTTGGCTACAACTTTCTCAGCCTTCGGAGCAACCGTCTCTTCTTTTACAGTAGATTCTTTTGCCTTAGCGACGGTTTCAGTCTTTTCCTCTGTCTTGGACTTGGCCTCAACCGTGCCTGATTCAAAAATCTTTCGAGTGGCTTCTGATGCATGGGCCGATGAGTCAAGGGTGACTTTCACAGAAAGTGTTCCGTTATTCAAAACCTTGAAGCGGGCACCTGCCTTGATGATTCCTTTTTCCTCGAGGGTGGCAGCAGAGACTGTCTCACCATCCTTGAAGACAAGTGAAATAAGATCGAGTGATACAACTTCAGCCTTTGGCTTGTGGGATTTGAATCCTGGCATGATTGGCAAGCGCATCGAAAGAGCTGTTTGGCCACCTTCAAACTTGCGCGGAATATTATGACCAGCGCGAGCTTTTTGACCTTTAGTACCTCGACCAGCAGTTTTACCGCCACCAGCGGATAGTCCTCGGCCCAAGCGTTTCTTATTTTGTGTTTTAATCTTCTCTAGTTCCATTGTTTGATCCACTTATTGGTTATGTTTTTGTCCCTTTCCGCCAGCTGGCGGATTACAGGGATTACACCAGGGGTGTTATTTTTTAACTACTTTCTTTGCCGTGGTTTTCTTGGGAGCTGGCTCTTCGGATTTGGCCTCTGTTTTCACAGCCTTAACCTCGACTTTTTCATTAGAAGTTTCAGCTTTTGGAGCTACTGCATTTTTTGCTTCAGCGTATTTTTCAAGTTTCTTCACATAGGCGTCTTTGAATGACTCGAACGCCTTTAGGGTTGCAATTACATTATTGACTTTGCTAGCACTTCCCTGGATTTTAGAAAGAAGATCAGTGATTCCAGCCAGCTCTGCCACTGTCCGAATTGCACCACCAGCAACGATTGATGTACCCTCTGAGGCCGGTCGAAGCATTACAACGGCTGAGCCGTGTTTGGCTGTAATTTCATAAGGAATAGTGCCGCTGATTATTGGAACAATAATAAGTTTCTTCTTGGCTCGAGTCACAGCCTTTCTCACAGCCTCGGTCACGTCGGTTGCCTTGGCAATACCCATTCCAACTTTGCCTTTTTTGTTTCCGATAACTACGAGAGCTCGAAAAGACATGCGCCGCCCACCCTTAACTGTACGTGAAACGCGTCGAACTTCGATCACTTGTTCTTCATATTCAGAAACTTCACGTTGCCGACCGAAAGATCTTGGCTTCATAATGTTTTTAGCAGGTGCTGGGGTTGATTCACTTTTCTCAGTTGTTTGTACCATAATTTTCTCCGAAAATTTCAGGAAGGGATGGCGGATAGTACTAATGGCTAATTGATTTTGCTAATACCTTGGTGTTATCAATCCGCTATCAGTATAATCTGCTATCCCTTCGTGATTAAAAATCTAAACCGCCCTCTCTTAGGCCCTCGGCAAGAGCTTTGACCTGGCCATGATAATGATATCTATTCCGATCAAATACAACCTTGGTAATTTTCTTTCCTTTTGCCTTGGTTGCCAGCTCTTTACCAACAGCTTCAGCTTTCTTGGTCGGAGTGATTTTATCTTCAATTTTAATAGATGAACCTGCCAGCAATGTTTTACCAGCTAAGTCATCAATAATTTGGGCATAAATCGCTTTATTCGATCTAAACACGCTGATTCTTGGTCTTTGGTTGTTTTCGTTTATCTTGTTCATTGTGTGTCTGGTTAATGTGTTGTAGTTTTATTTTGATGCTGCTGTCTTGCCGGCCTTGCGACGAATAAGTTCGTCTTTGTATTTAATTCCCTTGCCTTTGTAAACTTCAGGTGGCCGCACTTCGCGAACATTGGCGGCAAATTGACCGATTATCTCTTTATCAATACCATGAATTAAAATAGAGTTTTTAACAATTTTGACATCCAATCCAGCAGGAATAGGCAGAATAATATCGTGTGAGTATCCCATGCTGAGAGTAACGTTACTTCCGTTTACAGCAGCGCGATATCCGGTTCCGGTAAAGGTTAATTCTTTTGTAAATCCGTCACTGACACCATTTACCATGTTGTCAATCAGACGATTAGTAAGACCATGTTTGGACCTTGCAATCTTTGACTCGTTAATCCTGCCGACGATAATCTCGTTTTCTTTGATTTCAACGGTAATTTCATGCGGAATTACAAGAGTTAGCTCAGTGCCATTTTTTGCGACCTTTAATACGCCGTTTTCCTGTAAAACAGTGACACCTTCTTTTATTTGAATTGGACGCTTACCTATTTTACTCATATGATTCCTTATGCGATCCCAATCTACGAATAACATCCGAATGATCCTAATTTGTGTTTATTCGGAACATTAGGATGCCGTTCGTTATATTCGGATCGCTCTTACCAAATTTCACAAATTAATTCTCCTCCGAGGCCGGTCTTTGTAGCATTTTTACCGGTTGTAATGCCTTTGGAGGTTGAAACAATAACTGTGCCCAAACCTCTAAGTGGCCTTGGGATTTCTTTTGATTTAACATAGACTTTCTTACCTGCTTTAGAAAGCTGTCGAAGATGTGTTGGGGTTTTGGTACGAGAAACCTCAATCTTCAAGTTTTTTTTCTGTTCATCTTCCGTAACTTCAAAATTACTGATGAAGCCCTCTGCCTTCAAAATCTCTAGAATTGCTTCCTTAACCTTGGAATGAGACGTTGAAATCTCAAACTTCGAGACAGTGGAGGCATTTTTAATTCGTACTAATAAATCTGCAATTTGATCCATAATTTCCCTTTATCTTACCAACTTGACTTGCTAACACCTGGGATCTCTCCCCGGCTTGCCAATTCGCGAAAACAAATACGACAAAGCATAAAATCGCGCATGTAAGCATGTTTTCGACCGCAAACCTTACAACGTCTTACAATTCGCGTGGAAAATTTTGGTTTTCTATTCGCTTTTTCTACTAATGCTTTTTTGGCCATTATTTCTCCAATTTCTTTGCAAATGGAAAGCCGACTTTCGAGAGAAGAACAAGTGCCTCGTCTTTATTCTTGGCAGTTGTTTTGACATTCACCTGAAGACCAAAGTTGGTCACAATTTCCTCAAATTTAATCTCGGGAAATATAGTGTAGTCACGAAGGCCAAGACTGTAATTGCCAAACTGGTCAAAACCATGCGTGGAAAGTCCCCTGAAGTCACGAACCCGAGGTAGGGCCACATTGACCAGTCGGTCAAGAAAATCGTACATCCGCTCATTCCGTAGGGTTACGGTCAAGCCGACTGGTTGCCCAATGCGTAACTTGAAAGCGGATACAGCTTTTCTTGAAAGATTAAGCTTTGGTTTTTGTCCGGTAATCTTTGCAAGTTCCCCCGCAATTCTATCAACCATCTTGTCGTCATCTTTGTAGTCACCGACACCAATAGACACGACTATCTTCTCTATGGTTGGGATTTCGTGAACATTCTTCTTGGAAAGTTCTTTTTTAATTTCCGGAAGAATCTCTTTTGCAAATTTTACAGCTAATTTTTCCATGGTGTCCTATTATTTTGTACTTTCGTATTTTCGTGTGCTTATTCGTAATTTGGTAAGGTAATGATTATTTGGTATTTCCCTCGAGGCTCTGACCGCATCTTTTGCAGATTCTCTGCTTGACTTTGTCTGATACTTTTAAGCCAATCTTTGTTGGTTTGCCACATGAAGGACAAATGATCATAACATTAGAGTTATTAACTTTCATATTAATATCAATAATGCCACCCTTTGGATTTTTTTGTGATGGCTTGACATGCTTTTTTACCAAACCGACGCCCTTAACGATAAGTTTGTCTTGCTCAGGAAAAACACGTTCAATAACGCCGCTTTTGCCGCGATCTTTTCCGGTCAATACCATTACGTTGTCATTTTTTTTCAATTTCATTCGATTCCTAAGTAACTTAGGTAACTTAAGTGACTTAAGTTACAGCACCTCTGGTGCAAGGGAAATTATTTTCATATAGCCGTTGCGAAGTTCGCGTGGAATCGGTCCGAAAATACGTGTACCGCGCGGTTCTTTGCTGGTGCCATCTATAATAACGGCAGCGTTTTCGTCAAATCGCACATACGAGCCATCCTCTCGAGAAAATGGTTTGACCTGTCTGACGATAACAGCTCTCACTACCTCTTTTTTCTTAACTGTTCCACGAGGAATAGCGTCCTTAACTGAAGCAGAGATAATATCGCCAATTTGAGCGTCATTACTTTGACCTCTCGCCAAAACAGAGATGCATTCGATTTCTTTTGCACCGGTATTATCTGCAACTTTTAAGCGCGTACCTGGCTGAATCATTTATTCCTCTAACCCTTAATTACTTATCCACCCACACGGAGACCACGCTTTAGCGTGCTGGTACCATCTCTTTTTTGAGAATCGCACTGCTTAACAAGCTAAAGCTTGGGCTCCGAGGGATTATTAACCCTTAATGATGCTTTGAAGTTTAAAGGTTTTGTTTTTTGAGATTGGACGAGTCTCAGTGATTTCGACTTTATCTCCTATCTCACACTCATTATTTTCGTCGTGAATAGCGAATTTCTTGCTAATCACAAATTTCTTTTTATATAATGGGTGAGTTTTAACGGAATCAATACGTACAGTTGCAGTCTTGTCCTGCGAAATTCCGGTAACTACTCCAATTTTAACTTTTGCATTTTTGTCTGTCATCTTAAGCTCCCTGCTCATTAATCACGGAATATATTCGAGCAATGTTCTTTTTGATTTTTGAAATTTGGGAGTAATTATCAAGTTTTCCAGCCCGAACTTTAAGGCGGGCGACCGTAAGCTTGTTTTTCTCCTCATTCACCATCTCGACTAATTTGTCGCTCCCGAGTTTTCGATAATTTGTTAAATCTTGCGAAAATTTCATTCTTGTTCCTTGCTGACAAACTTTGTCTTGATCGCCAATTTGTGCTGAGCTAGACGCATTGCTTCCTTTGCGGTTGCATGATCTACGCCGTCCATTTCATAAAGTATTCGTCCGCGCTTCACAACAGCGCTAAAGTGGTCTACTGCACCTTTTCCTGATCCCATGGGGGTTTCTGCTGATGTCAGGGTTACGGGACGGTCGGGAAAAATTCTGATCCAGATTTGACCACCTTTTTTGATATATCTAGTCATTGCACGACGAGCCGCTTCGATCGATCTTGCTGTAATCCAGCCCGACTCGGTCGCACGGATTGCGAACTTGCCAAATGCAAAATCAGTACCGCGTGTGGCTGCGCCACAGTTCTTTCCGCGTTGCTGTTTGCGATATTTCATTCTTTTTGGCATCAACATATTCGTTCCTCAAGTAATAAGTTGAAAGTTTAAGTTTTTACTTTGTAGCTTAGTACTTTCAACTTTGAAACTAATTTATTTTTGTCTGCCGTTGAAATCTTCTGATTCCAGCGACCGCTCGCCTTTGTAAACCCAAACCTTGATTCCGACGATCCCGTAAGTTGTCAAGGCAGTGTGATATTTGTAATCAATGTCACTCTTAAACGTAGAAAGTGGAACTGTGCCGAAACCCATCTTCTCGCTTCGTGCAATCTCAGCTCCATTGAGCCGACCGGAGATCTGAATCTTCAGGCCCGTTGCACCAGCTGTTTTAGCCTTTTCCATTACTTGCTTGATTGCTCGACGATATGGAATACGTTTTTCGATCTGGCTGGCAACATTCTGGGCAATAATGGTGGCATCTGCATCAGGCTTTTTTGCTTCAATAATGTTAATCTGAATCTTGCCGGAAACAAAAACTGATAAAAGCTTCTTAAGCTCATCACTTCCACTACCGCCACGACCAATGACCAGGCCTGGACGAGACGAATGAATATCAACCGTAATCTTGTTTGAATCTCGAATAATATCGATTTTAGTAACCCCAGCATCTTTCAGCCGTTTTTCGAGGGTTCTGCGAATTTTTAAATCCTCGATCAGTTTCTCAGCATAATTGTTTCCGCCAAACCACTTGGATTGCCAGACTTCATTGATTTTGAGACGCATTGATTTTGGATTTACCTTGTGACCCAACTGAACTCCTTCGGAGTAATAATCAATAATCAAGGAACAATTACCAATAACTTTGAAATTATTCGGTTATTGTATCTTGGTGTTTGGTTATTGCCTTATTATTAGTTTTTTCTTCTTTAATATCCGCCTTGACATCTTCTTGCTTCTTATCGCTCAACACTAATACCAGGTGGCTTCTGCGCTTAGTGATTCGTCTTGACTGACCCTTTGACCATGGTTGAATCCTTTTAAGGCGCGGGCCCTCGTTGCAAGCAATTGATTCAATAAAAATCTTATCAGGCTCAAGATATTGTTCTTTGGCGGCCGCAATTCCAGATTTCACCAGATCAAGAATATAACTGGCAGCTAATTTGCGTGTAAATTTAAGGTTAATCAAAGCATTTGATGCGCTCATGCCCCGTAAACCATGCAAAACAGGCCTGATTTTACGAGGTGACCCTTTAATATACAGATTTTTGACCGTAATGTCCATAATGTGTTCCAGTTACTAAGTTACAAAGTGCCAAGTTTAAAGTTAATTTCTTTGTAACTTAGTACTCTCAACTTTATACTATTTATTTACCAGCAGCCTTCTCTTGATCCTTGGCCATCTTGCCACCATGTCTGCGAAACTTGCGGGTGGGAGAAAACTCACCAAGCTTATGTCCGACCATTTCTTCAACTATGAAAACAGGAACATGCTCTTTACCGTTATGAACAGCAAAAGTCAAACCAACCATCTCTGGTATTACTGTCGAACTTCTTGACCATGTTCTAATTGGCTTCTTGTCGCCGGTTTTCTGTGCGACCTGAGCTTTCATTAAAAGCTTTTCGTCGGTAAATGGTCCTTTTTTGAGTGAGCGTGGCATGATTTCTCCGAAATCTCATAAATGGATAACGAATCGTTCTAAATAACTAATAACTAATATTTGTCATTCGTTATTTGGCTAATTCGTCATCCTTTGTGAATTTATTTCTTCCTTCTGTTAAGGATCAGTCTTGAACTAATCTTTTTCTTGTTCCTGGTTCGTCTTCCGAGGGCCAGGGTACCCCAAGGTGTTTTTGGTCCCTGCTTGATACCAACGCTGGTGTGGCCCTCACCACCACCATGGGGGTGATCAACCGGATTCTTGGACTTACCAAGCACGGTCGGCTTTATTCCCATGTGCCTTACTCGACCTGCTTTACCCAAAACGGTTTTGGAGTGGTCAATATTACTAACAATCCCAACGGTAGCATAGTTATCAGCTAAGACCTTGCGGCTTTCACCTGAAGGCATTCTGATAATTGCATATTTTTCATCAATACCAAGAAGGGTTGCGAACACCCCGGCACTTCTGCACAATTGAGCACCCTTTCCAGGAGTAAGCTCTATACCGCTAATCTGGGTTGAAACAGGAATATTCTTGATCTTCATGCGGTTTCCAAGCTTGGCTGGCGCTTTTTCTGCGCAAACAACAACATTACCACTCTTTAGCCCATCAACAGCAAGCATATGTCCCATTTCACCATTTTCAAATTCGACAAGTGCAATATTGGCGCTACGATTAGGATCGTACTGAATTCCATTTACGGTAATTTTTTCATCAAGATGAGCGTTAAGGGAAAAATCAATAATTCTGTAATTGCGTTTTGCTCCGCCGCCCTTATGATAAACAACAGTTTGGCCAGCGTGATTGCGACCTGAGCCACGCTTAATACCATGAGTTAAGGATTTAACTGATTTACCCTTATCAAGGCTGCCGATGACGTATGTCATCTGCCTTTGTGCGCTGGTTGTAGGTTTGGTCTTACGTACTGGCATTAGTTTTAAACTCTTAAATTACTAATTTCTAATTCCTAATCAAATACTTAATTCCCGAATTTACATATTGGAGATTAATTAGAAAATTCTTAATTCTTAATTAGGATTTTTCACTTGATTTCTTCTTACGATCCTTGCCCTCTGCCTTTTTATCTTCTTTCTCAACCTCGAATAAATCAATTTTCTGCCCCTTCTTCAGGGTCACGGTAGCCTTCTTAAAATCACTGCGTTTGCCCTCACCCTTTTTGGATCGCTTGATCTTTCCCTTGAAGTTTGCAGTATTTACGGAAATTACATCAACATTATATAAGCTATTCAAGGTGGCGCTAATGTCATCTTTCGAGGCACGCTTATCTACAATGAAAGTAAACTTGCCACTACTAGCAACCTGAAAGCTTTTTTCTGAAACTACTGCGCTTTTCAAAATCTGTGTATCCATCTTATTCCGCCTTAGCCCCTCTGTTTACCTTGTTGTATGTCTCCTCAACTTCTTTGAGGGCACTCTCGGAAATAACAACACTGTCTGAAGAAATGATACTTATAACATCAAGCTTCTTTGGCATTGAAAGTTTGATACCTTCAATGTTTCGGAAAGACTTGTCTCCAAAGGTATCCTGATCACCAAACACAACCGAAATTTTTCCTTCTGCCTTGACATTTGATACCAGATTGATAGCATCTTTAGTTTTTGGCGCTTCAAGGGCAAGTGAGTCAACAACAATCAATTTCTCTGCCTTTGCTTTGCTTCCGAATATTGAAAGAATTGCTTTTCTCTTTAGGCTTTTGTTAAGTTTTTGTTTAAAGTTTTGCTCAGAAGATGGACCGAATGTCACACCGCCATGAACCCAAAGCGGAGAACGGCTGGAACCGTGACGTGCACGCCCTGTTCCCTTCTGCTTCCATGGTTTCTTTCCACCACCAGAGACTTCACTCCGATCAAGCACATTAGCAATCGGCTCACGTACGGCATTATTCAAATAGTGGACATATAGAGTTAGTGCTTTGGGAGAAATTTCATCCAAGAAAGCATCACTCAATGTAATGTCCCGTACTTTTTCACCGTTTTTATTTAAAACTGCTAATTTCATGCTTATTCGTTATTATCTTCTGTGGATTTTTCGTTCTCAGTGGAAGAGCTGATCGTAATGATTGATTTCCTGGGTCCAGGTACCGCGCCAGAGATAAGCATGGATCCACCATCGAAAGCAATCAGTTTCAGGTTTTTGACGGTAACTTGCAGTCCACCCATTCGTCCAGGCATGTGCCGACCTTTAACAACGCGCTGCGGATAACCTCCGCCAATCGAACCTGGTTCGCGGACATTGTTGCTACCATGTGTCTCAGGTCCCCGGTGAAAACCGTGGCGCTTGATCGTGCCAGCAAAGCCTTTGCCTTTACCAGTACCGACAACCTCAAGAAGATCACCTTCCTGGAATTGGGAAGTTTTCAGAGCGGCACCATTCTTAAATGAACCAATATCCGTACGAAATTCTCTTACATATACTTCTTTTTCCTTTTCACCGTTCTTCTTCGAAGCTTTGATGGCAATGGCCTGGTAACCATCTTTTTCCTGTGTTCGGAGATATGCTATCTTGCACTCAAAGGGCTTCACGACAGTTACGGCAATGCTTTTGCCGTTTTCGTCGAAGATCCGGGTCATTCCAATTTTTTCTGCAAGTATAAACTTCATAACCAGAAATGGATAACTAATTTTCCAAATAACTAATAACGAATGGGATAGTGAGCGGGAAAGCGTCGATGACACTAGTCAGCTCAAGGCAAGCTGCCAGGACGGGATTTGAACCCGCGTTAACCGATCAAGAATCGGCTGCCCTCCCACTAGACGACCCGGCTATCATATCGTTCAAACGAAGTGAGAACTAATTCTCGCTGGCGTTCAAACATATACGAAATACGGTATACACAATGCTAACTTAGCCGTAGATCCTTCCGTTCCGCCAGCCGGCGAACCGAGATGATATCTATGACCTGTACTCGAGATTTTGAAACTCTTGTAACAGGATAATTCTAGCCTATTTTGACTTTAAAGTCAAACTTCCCAGTTACGGATGACGGACATACCGACAACAGACAACGAATGTGCTTGTGTAAACTCAATTCGTCATCCGTTATCCGTACAATTCGTTATCCATTTCTGGAGGCCTTCGGCCTCTTACATCTTGATTTCGATATCGACGCCGTGAGGCATATCCAGACCCATAAGACTATCGATAGTCTTGCTGGTAGGATTTAAGATGTCAATCAAGCGCTTATGTGTTCGCATTTCGAACTGTTCGCGAGCATCTTTGTGAACATGAGGCGAACGAAGAACGGTCATTTTCTTCACTTCGGTAGGAAGAGGAATAGGACCGACGACGGTAGCGCCAGAGCGAACCGCAGTTTCGATAATCTGCTCGGCAGATTTGTCGATAATGCGGTGATCATAAGCCTTAAGCTTTATTCTAATTTTTTGACGTACTGCTTTTTCAGCTGACATATTACATAAATGGACGACAGACTTTACTGACGACAGACGACGAATATTTGTGACTGACACCACTCATTCGTTGTCCGTTGTTGGTAACATTCGTTGTCCATTCCTGGTTAAGTACACAAGGAGTCCCGAATTTCGGGACTCACTTGTAGTACTTACTTGATGATCTTGGTAACAACACCGGCACCAACTGTGCGTCCACCTTCTCGGATGGCAAACTTTAGACCTTCGTCCATAGCGATTGGCTGAATGAGAGTTACCTTAACATTTGCATTGTCACCAGGCATGATCATCTCAGCATCGAAGAATATCTCACCTGTAACATCTGTTGTTCTGATATAGAACTGAGGCTTGTAGCCCTTGAAAATTGGAGTATGACGACCACCTTCTTCCTTGGTCAAAGCGTAAACCTCTGCTTCGAACTCAGTGTGGGGAGTGATAGAACCTGGCTTAGCCAATACCTGGCCGCGCTCAATATCTTCGCGTTCAATACCGCGGAGAAGAAGACCGACATTATCACCGGCCTGACCTTGGTCAAGCTGTTTCTTGAACATCTCAACGCCGGTAACAACTGTTTTGGTAGTTTTTCTTAATCCGACAATTTCGACTTCATCGTTGATCTTAACGATGCCTTGATCAATTCTACCTGTAGCAACAGTGCCTCTGCCTTTGATAGAAAAGACATCTTCAACCGACATAAGGAAAGGCTTGTCAACTTCACGCTGAGGATCAGGGATAGCTTCGTCAACCGCAGCCATAAGCTCTTCGATTGATTTCTCCCATTGAGCATCACCTTCGAGAGCCTTGAGGGCTGAACCGCGGATAATTTTAGCGTTGTCGCCGTCATATTTGTACTTGGTAAGCAGTTCGCGCACTTCCATTTCGACCAGATCAATGAGCTCTGGATCGTCTACCATGTCACACTTGTTGAGATAAACAACAATCGCAGGAACACCGATTTGATTTGCAAGCAAAATGTGCTCGCGAGTCTGAGGCATAGGACCATCAGTTGCAGCAACCACAAGAATAGCACCGTCCATTTGAGCAGCACCGGTAATCATGTTCTTAACATAGTCAGCATGTCCTGGACAGTCTACGTGAGCGTAGTGTCGGCTCTCAGTTTCATACTCCTGATGAGAAGTAGCGATAGTAATACCACGCTCTTTTTCTTCAGGGGCGTTGTCAATCTCATCAAATTTTCGTGCCTGTGCCATGCCTTTTTTGGCAAGGACTGTTGTAATTGCAGCAGTCAAAGTGGTTTTACCGTGGTCGACGTGACCGATTGTACCAATGTTGACATGTGGCTTAGTTCTCTTGAACGCTTCTGCCATTAGAGCTCCTTCTTAACTTTTCTATTGTTTATGTTTAATTAGCGGATAAATTATAACAAATTTTTCTAGCTTGTGCAAGAGACTTTGGAGCAATTATTATCATTGTTTCGCTCCATCGCTTCTCTGTCCTACCGACGACAAATGAAGAATGTGCCAACCCAAAGCATTTCTCTGGTCGCTCATTGTTGCTAAAACAATTTAACAATGCAGCAATTTACTATTTTGCCCGTTTCTCAATAATCTCTTTGGCAACATTGCCTGGAACTTCGGCATAATGGTCGAATTCCATAGTATTTGACGCTCTACCCTGAGTCATCGAGCGCAGAGAGGTAGCATAGCCAAACATTGAAGCAAGCGGAACAAATGCATCGATAAGCTTAATGCCACTAGGCAGGTCTTCCATTTTGTTTATCTGGCCACGCTTTGCATTAAGATCGCCAATGACATCACCCATAAAGTCTTCAGGTGTCGAAACAACTACCTTCATAACCGGCTCAAGCAGTACAGGATTCGCCTTCTTGAACGCTTCCTGGAAAGCCATCGATCCGGCTATTTTGAAAGCCATCTCAGATGAGTCAACATCGTGGAAGCTTCCATCAAAGAGCTCGACGGCGACGTCAACAACCGGATAACCGGCAATCACACCGCGATCCATAGCTTCCTTGATTCCGGCCTCGACAGGTCCGATAAATTCGCGAGGAATCGATCCGCCAACTATAGCATTGATGAAGAGGAAGCCGTCTCCAGGCTCCTGGGGTCTGAGTTTGATAAAAACATGACCGTATTGACCACGTCCACCAGTCTGCCTGATGTATTTGCCTTCTTGCTCTACTTCTTTGCGAACAGTTTCACGAAAAGCCACCTGAGGTGCGCCGACATTGGCCTCAACTTTAAACTCTCGTTTCATGCGATCAACAATAATTTCAAGATGAAGCTCTCCCATGCCGGCAATGATTGTCTGGCCGGTTTCTTCGTTTGAACGGACGCGGAAAGTTGGATCCTCTTCAGCCAAGCGTTGAAGAGCAATACCCATCTTTTCCTGGTCAGCCTTAGTTTTAGGCTCGATTGCAATGTCAATAACTGGCTCAGGGAAAACAATTTTTTCAAGAATTACGGGCTTCACGGGATCACAAAGGGTGTCTCCGGTCGTAGTGTTCCCTAGTCCAACAGCAGCAGCAATCTCACCGGCAAATACTTCATCCACATCTTCGCGATGATTAGCATGAAGACGAACAATTCTACCCAAGCGCTCTTTGTTATCAGAGGTGGCGTTTAGAATATATGACCCCTTTTTGAGCGAACCGCGATAGACGCGGAAAAAGATAAGTTTTCCAACAAAAGGATCCGTAGCGACCTTGAAAGCGAGAGCTGCAAAAGGCTCATCGTCGACTGGTTTGACTGCAACACTTTCTTCGGTCTTAGGGTCAATTCCCCGTGCAGGCTCAATATCGAGAGGTGAAGGAAGATAATCAACAATACCATCAAGAACA
>DAOOSE010000016.1:0-14877 GCA_035389625.1 bacterium | reverse complement strand
AGCGAGAACCAATTACCACCTCATGTCGGCTAACATGCTTCAGTAATTTGTCCACTTGCTCTATCGGAGTGGAGTTATCGGCATCAGCAAAAACAATATATTTTCCCCTCGCCTCCATGATTCCGTGCTTTACCGCACCTCCTTTGCCCCTATTAACCCTGCCAACAATCACCCGGAGATTAGGAATTCTATCAGCATACCCTTTTGCTACCCCTGCTGTATTATCAGGAGAAGCGTCAACCAGGATTATCGTTTCGATCGGAAAATCTTTACTCTTGACATACTTTTCAATCGCATCCATCATCACTGGTATTCGATCTTCTTCCTTGTATGCCGGCACCACTATTGATAAGTAATAACTCTCCTCCACTATAAACCTACCTTTCTTTCTGGCTCACCTAAATTTTGGGGATATTCAAGTGTTGTGATGGGATAGCTAGAGACAGGCGGATTTTCAGAGATCTCTTTATCAGTAATATTATAGACTAAAATCGATCCACCGATAATTGCGTCCGGCTTTCGAGAATCAAGCCAGGAGTATGACCATTTCCCTTCCTTGGGACCATACAGCTTGGATGATTGGTAAAAAGTTGAGGAGATGGCCAGCCATCCTGTTGTTGGACCATACGAGGAGTGCCATTCGCGGGATTGCGGAATGTAATACGCAGGAATGGATCCCCCAAAATAATCAACTTTAATAGAATTGATATTCCTGTCGTCTACAAATTTTTTCAGGCGCAAAAGGTCTTGTCCCCAATCCAAGGAAGAGTCGATCAATCGTGTGTGCCGAGTATCTCTAGGGGTTAATTCATTGAAATATGGGATGAAATTAGGATAATTGGAGAGTGTCGACCCTATCATAAAAACTACAAGTAGTCCTACCGTGACATAAACCACCTTCGTTTTTTCAAGCTTGGAGACAAGATATCCGATCAAAAGTAAAACAAACGGCACAGTCGGCATCAGATGGCGAATCCCAATGTTCAGCGACCCCCTCATGGTAATAGCCCAGTAAACGATCAATGGGATCAGGAACATAACGAGAGTAAATTTATCTTCCTTTTTTAACCTTTTCCATCTCACGGCGATATAACCAAGCGACGCAAAGAGACCCACAATAATTGAAATTGGCGTTTTCAAGAGCCAGGCAACGGGAAAATACCAAGAAATGGATTTCTCAGAAAGGTGACCCAAGATAAAGGTTGCGTTCCCACCTTCAACTCTGCCAATAACTTGAAATATTCCCAAGATATAATGCCCTAGTGCCCTTAGAATGACGTTTGATTCAAAAAGGTGGAGAAAGTTACGAAGAGGAAGGGTACGGACTTCATTGGGGAGCATATTCATCTCTATCACTTGATGCTCAATTGCCGGTGGAGTATTCCAGACAAACGGGATGTAAACGAGCCAAACAATAATGAGAGAGAGGAGACAAATCCAAACATAAATCTTAAAGTAAGGAAGAATTACTCTTAAGCCTTCACCTTTCTTCCGATTCGCTAAAAAGACATATACCGCTTGAAAAAGCAAAACAGCAAAGAGAAGAAAGGCTGAAAATTTCAAGAGTTGAGCAACACCAAAAGCTAGCGCGGCCACAAAAGTTGCTTTTCTCGTCTTCTCGCGAAGAGCTTTATCAAAAAAATAAATTGTTAGAACATACCCAAGTGCTGCTGCAATATCGGTGGTAACGAGCCGACCATGGGCTAATACATCAGGATAAAACACATACAGTGTCAACACAAGCAGACCAACTTTCGGTCCAAATAATTCCGATGCCCATTTAAACAAAAAATAACCAAGAGCCAGCATCAAAATCATCATCGGTAATCTTGACAAGAACAAAACCTCAGCAGGATCATTTCCTGCTTCGTAAAGAATATACCAGCCAGCTTCCCACTGATTTAAACCGTCCCAACTCCAGTCATCAGTTACACCTTTAATTCCACTATTCAAAGCAAGCGGCAGTCCGGCCAACGCTTTGGCAAGTGGGGGATGCTCGGGATTCAAACGAAAATCTAAATATTTATCATAAGAATAACCCGCAGGTATGTGTGCAACCTCATCGACTGTTCCCGAGTCTCCCGGGTTGTCACCAAGACCTACGGAAGATGTAAGTGCCATAATAAACATAAAAAGCAACAAGAAAAGGGCTACTATCTTCCATTTATGTGCTCTTACGTATTCAGCAAATGCCATTATTAACCCTCCGATATGTTGACTCTAATCCAATAATTTGAAAATGAAACTATTTTGTAGTAGGGAGTGAAAGATTTGAACGTTTTGGCGATTTTATGGTGACTCGAAATACTTCCAAGTATCTTTTAGTCATCAATCTGGTCTGTGATTCGAGTGCCGGAATCGAGGAAAATAAGATATTTGAAACCGGCAAGATTATTGGTGTAAGTATCCAATCCAACAGTATTCTACCAATAGGCTTTCTACCTTTATTTTTGTCAGGGGGGGCCAGCAGAGTAGAAATTGTTAACGAAATTATCATGCCTATCCATGCAATTGCCAGTAATCCGAAATATATTGTCCTAAAGTTGAATGCAACAATATCGTTGGAAAAATTATTATTAAGGACGAATGGAACCCATGATGAGATGGCCAATATTAGTGAAGTGGTTGACCAGGAAATGTGAGCATCCCACAAGATCAAAGCATTTGCCCAACGATCAAACCAGGGGATATTTTTATCTTTGAATGTGTGCTCCATGACAAATGGAATATCGGAAACACCCCAAGACCAGCGCCGTTTTTGGAGATATTGCTCTTTCATGGTGGACAGGAAGTCATCAGCCAAAACGGCGTCTTGATATATTGGAGTGTACATAGGAACCACCTCATGACAACCATCCATGCCATAGTAAGTACGCCAAAATTGGTGACCGTCTTCGACTATTGTTTTTGTGGACCAGAAGTCAACTTTTATTAGGGCTGCAAGCGATTGAGCATGAGAAGAAAAGTTACGTAACCGGGAAGGGCGGGTTGTCACAATCAACTGCCAAAAAGAGGAACCCATAGCAATCAATCTATTTACCATTGGAACATCCCAAATATTGTTAAAAAACATCGGGAGGGGTTGGAAGCTCTTATGGATTGGGTCGGGATCTGTAACATACTTATAAGTAAGGTCGGCTAAATAGTGGGGGTCAAGCAAGTGATCAGAATCCATCGATGTAACTATGACATTTTCATACGCAATATTGTTCTTCGAAAAGTAAGGCAAAAATTGTTTTGCAGCATATGTTATATTCCCGCCCTTTCCTACCACTTCCCCGGGAATATCTTTGGGATGCATTATAGCTTCGAAATGCCCTACTTTCTTCCCATATTCCATCTTAATCATGGCAGAGTATTCTTCTGCACGCTCTTTGTCTCGCTCTTCTGTCGCTAAAATGTAAATAATGTTTTCTTTTGGAAATTTTGATTCAACGACCGATTTGATTGAACTTCGCAGTATCGAGATATCTTCCTTGTATGTAGGAACAATAATAAGATGGTAAATTCTTCGCCAATCCGATAATGAATCAAGCTTCTTTTCCCAGTTTGTTTTTCGATCCCTACGATAATTGCGATATCCAAGCACAAGCCGGTAAGACATAACGAAAGTTTTTACCAACCAATAGCTGATAAAAAAAATCATCACTATTGCAAACCACTTCGGAGAAAAGACACCGAGAAGGACTGGGAAAATGAGAACAAACCAAGCAATGAGCCCTGGTAAAATTTCGAAAATTCGACGATACCGCCAGTCAGACATTTCCTATCCTCATGTAAAATATTTCCAGGGCCAAAACCAATAAAATCAGTGCAGTGTTCGCTATAAGCAAAAGATAAGCAATTTCCCTTTCTTTTTGATATGAAAAAATTGCAAGCCCGGTGTTGATAACCAGAAAAAGAGCAAGTAATTTTACGGGATAAATCCCAATACTTACATAAACATATGTCTGGGCAGAGCTAAGAAGTGAGCGCCAGATTAGCCATACTGCTAAAGATAAAACAAGGGTGATAACAAAAAGAATCCGGTTCAGCTTGTCCGACCAAAGGCAATCAATCAAGTCTTTGCTATATTGCTTCATAATTGTATTATACGTCTTTAGCAGTAAAAAGCCTAGAATAAGAAGACAAGGATCCGTGAAATGTTCAATGGAGCCGATGAGAGGATTTGAACCTCCGACCTCTTCTTTACGAAAGAATTGCTCTACCACTGAGCTACATCGGCATGGAGCGAGATACCGGAATCGAACCGGCGACTCATCCTTGGGAAGGACGCATTTTACCACTAAACTAATCTCGCCAAAGATACAATCACTGATTGAAAATGTACCAGCTTTAAGCTCAAAACTCAACTGCTCACAAACAAAATATCTTACGGCTCAAAGCCGTAGATATTTTGAATTATCGATAAACGGAGACTACTTCACTAGAAAGGGACAATAGCCAATCTTGTCACAAGTCTGCGTGATACTATCCCATTCTTCCTCGTTTTTGATGAGGTCGATTGCTGAAGGATAAAGTACATTATCTTCTTTGAAAATGTGGTCACGAAGCATAAAGATTAGATCTGCCGATAACCGGGAAAGTTCCTTTTTGAATACTAAGTCATCTTTTTCCGAAGTCAGATCAAGTAAATCATGTTTCATCGTTCGCAAGGTTTCGTGCTCCATGCGCATAATCTCAGGTGGTCCAGACAAACCCCTTTGCTCCAGTTCAGGAAAAAGTGCTTTCTCCTCTCGCAAATGGTGATTTTCGGCCGATAACAGACTCTCCGCTATCGCTCTCACGTTCTCCCTGGAGGTATCGAGCGTTCCACTATTTCCCTTTGTGTTGACACTGGATGAAGCCTTCTCTAGTTTCTCCAGCAAAGAGAGAATTTGTTCATGCTCCTGCATCAATACTTTTACGGGGTGACTGCTGGGCAAACCATTGGTAGGGTTAGACCCCCACTGTTCCCGCATTAATTCAAGATGAGCAGTACAGAGATGACGCATATCCGAAGGCTTCATTCCATCATCGATCAATCCTTGCTCAGCCACCATAAGATCAGTTTCATCCATGTTTTTCAAAAAGTCCTTTGCCTCTGATTTGATATCCTCAGGATCTTCCTCTTCTGCTCTTTTTAACAAATTTTTAAGTTTAGAAATTTTCTCGTCCACCTTGCTCCTTCTCTAAATTAAATCTTTTAAAGATACCACTCTCGTTTGTTCAACAAGGTTTTGGTTGATTTTTTCAATGACCGGCCGTAAAGTGCACCCGCTTTTTTTACAAAATCCTTCGCCATCTTCCATACAATCGATTACTGAGAAGGATTGAATAGACTGAATAATAGAGAGAAGCGTAATCTTATCAGCATCTCTGCTCAGACAAAATCCCCCCTTAGAACCGATTTTTGGCCTGACCAGCCCTGTTTTTTTCAATTTCTGAAATAATTTCGACAAAAGCAAGGAGGGTAGTTTTTCTTCTCTGGCCAAAGCACCGATATCGCAAAATTCCCCATCAAACCGGGCAAGGGCTATCAGCCCTCGAATTGCATATTCGGTTTCACGTTTTAACAACACACAACCCTTTGTTTAATTGAGACTATTTTAGTCCTAATTATTGCCGTGTGTCAAATCTGCTGCACAAAAGAGCACAATTTTGAGCGCTCTGCTCTGAGATAGAGCCTGCTACTTTATATAACGGCTCAAGACTTTTTGAAACGCAGAGATTGGTTGGGCACCGGAGAGAAATTCTCCTGATAGATTCCCTTGTTGGTCAAGATTTCCGATAAAAAAAGCCGGTGTCCCATTAACTCCTCCCTCAAGCCCTTCCTCATAATCTTTTTTGACTTGATTTACAAAGGTTTGGGACTCGTGACAACTGTTAAATTTTTCCATATCTACATTCCCAGTGTTTTCTGTTTCTTCATTCTTTGTGCCGCGTAATAAATATAACCCGACAATTACGCCGACAGCCACAACGAACAAGAAAATACCGCCTTTTTTCATAATTATCCTTAGATTAACTTTTATTACAAGATATGACAGTAGAAAACTCGGTGCCCACAGGGAGTTTCCAACTCGTAACAAAAGGTATTGACTCGTTTGTGCCGCTTTAATCCAGCGGGGGCAATATTGTTTGCATTAAGTTTGTCAACAGGCGCACACCTGAAGGTCAGTACCTTTATCAATTAAGCGCAAGGACCCAGGGATCAACTGTCAAGACGCTTGCGATAATTATCCACAACCTTTGACTATTTACTTAGAGCAGATTCGATCGTTGTCTTCAAATCTTCTAACGAAAGTGCACCGTCAAGATCTTCAATTTCGCCATTTTTGTTAATAAGGTAGCTTGATGGGGTCCCCCTAATACCAAGAGAATTACCTGCCTTAGTCTGAAGCTCAACCTTTTTTACCAGGCTATTGTTTTTCAAATCGGCTTTGAATTTATCAACGTTGAGTCCGATTTCACCAGCATACTCTGAAAGGTCTTTTTCTGCCAACCCCCCGCCGTCGGGCTGTGAATTTTCTACTAGTTTATCATGAAACTCCCAATATTTTCCCTGCAATCCTGCAGCTTCAGCCGCAATTGCAGCACCTTTGGCAGCCTTATGAAACGGCAAAGGGAAGTGTCGATAAGCCAATCTCACCTTGCCTGGATAAGCTGCAACTACCTGAGCAAGGGTTCTATCATAAGTAATACAGTAAGGACACTGATAATCAGAATAGACAATGATAGTAACGGGAGAGTTTTTTTCACCCCTGATGTTATCAGCCTCTGTTACTTTTAGAATTTCAGATTTTGATCCCTCAGTAACAACCACTGGATCAGCAATGCTTTCAGAAAGATCATTTCTGGTTAGTGAAAATATCCCAAGAATGGCAACAACAAGCAAAACTGTGAGTATCAAAAATTTAATATTGTTTCTCGGTTTGGAAATCATTGTGCCATCCCTGAACTAAAACGGGCGAACTCTATGAAAAGCAGCAAGAAAAGAATCACCATCACTATCGGAGCCAGTTTAGAGAGGAGATTTCGTTTGCCTGGCTTAAAATACTTTAAAAGCAAGGAATTAGTAACGACGGAAACCGAGCTTAAGGCCATTGCCAATCCTGCCAATTCCGGCTTCAAGATAAGACCAGCCCCCACAAAGATACGGGCAGCGATCGGAATACCAATGACGTTATAAAAGAGAGCAAAGAACATATTGCTTTTAATTTTGCTCATGGTCTCTTTTGAAAGTTCTATGGCGGTTACAACATCCTGTAAGTCGTTTTTGATAATAACAATTCCACCCGCTTCCATTGCCACGTCAGTACCAGACCCCATTGCCACACCAAGGTCCGCTTGTGCCAGAGCTGGTGCATCATTAATACCGTCGCCAACCATTGCTACAACACTACCATCCTGTTGTAATTTCTTTACCTCACTCGCTTTGTCCTCTGGTAAAACTTCCGCCAAGACATTTTTGATCCCAACTTGATTGGCAATTGCCTTCGCAGTGCGGGCATTGTCTCCGGTAATCATATAGACTGCGATCCCCATTCCCTCCAACTTAATCACAGCCTCACGGGATGTTTCCTTGACAGTATCAGCCACTGCAATCACCCCGATAATTTTGTCTTTGGTCGCCAGGATCATAGCAGTCTTGCCCTGCTCTTCAAGACGTTCAAGTTTGCGGTTGATTTTGTCTATTTCCAGATGAAGGATATCGGTAATAAGGCGACGGTTGCCAAAGTAATACTTTGTATGATTTATTTCGCCCTCAACACCGTGACCGGGAATCGCCTTAAATTTATCAACATCTTCTATTTTCGCCGACTCTTCTCCTGCATAAGTATAAATGGCCTCGGCCAAGGGATGTTCAGATGATCGCTCGAGACTTGCGGCCAATGACAAGACCTCGTCTTCATCGCTATCACTTGTTGTCAAAATATCTGTTACCTCTGGCTTGCCATGTGTCAAAGTACCGGTTTTGTCAAAGACAACTGCGGATACCTTGCAAGCTTTTTCAAGAGGTTCACCGCCTTTGATAAGTATGCCGTGCTCCGCTCCTTTCCCGGTCCCAACCATAATTGCTGTTGGGGTTGCCAAACCAAGGGCGCAAGGACAAGCAATCACGATTACGGCTGTGAAAGCCATTAAGGAGAAAGCTAGACTTTCTCCAAGTACTAAGTACCAAGTAATAAATACCAAGAGCGCAATCACGATAACAGCTGGAACAAAATAGGCCGAGATACGATCAGCAAAGGCTTGGATTGGAGCCTTAGATCCTTGTGCTTCTTCAATAAGACGGATTATCTGAGCGAGTGCAGTTTCAGAACCGACTCGAGTGGCTTCGAATTCAAAGCTGCCGGATTTATTCACAGTTGCACCAATTACAGAATCGCCAATATTTTTTTCAACAGGAAGACTTTCACCTGTCAGCATTGACTCATCAACAGCCGAAGAACCTTTCACGATCTTCCCATCCACTGGGATTTTTTCGCCGGGTCTCACCAAAACAATATCCCCAGCGACAACCTCCTCGATCGGAATATCCAATGTGTTACCGCCCCGAACGACTCTGGCTGATTTTGCCTGCAGTCCCATCAACTTCTCGATGGCCTCGCTTGTTCTTCCTTTAGCTCGAGCTTCCAGCCACTTGCCCAGGATAACAAAGGTAATGAGAAAAGCGGCTGTTTCAAAATATAGCTCTGAAATTTTTGCTCCATCAAGCCCAAGTAAGGTATTGTTCTTTATCACAAAAGATAGATAGTTTACCAAGCTATAAATGTATGCAGTCGAGGTGCCGATAGCGATGAGCGAGTCCATATTGAATGTCCTCATCCGCAAACTTGACCACATACCCTTGTAGAAACCTGAACCAATCACAAACTGAACCGGGGTAGTCAATATTAAAGAAATAATTCCAACGTACGGAAGAAGCAGTTTTGCGCCGGGAAATCCAGGTATGAAATCAAAGATCATAAAATAAAGCATTGGGATTGAAAGAATCAGGCTAATCTTAAATCTCTGCCAAAGAGCCCTGATCTCACCTTCGCGCTTCTTCGATTCCCGTTCGCCATCCTTCTCATCGATCGTCTCTGCCGAGTATCCTGCCTTCTTGACTGCACTAAGCACTGCATCAACCGTACTGCTTCCCAGGGAAACGCGAGCTTTTTCTGCAGCAAAGTTAACATTAGCACTTTCAACACCAGGAACTTCTTTAATTGAACGTTCGATAATGCCGGCACAAGAAGAGCAGTGCATACCATTTATTCTCAAGTTAATAAAACGTTTCATGCTTCCTCTGATTAAATATACCTACACCCATGGTATAGGTATTACAAAAAGAAGTCAACCAAAAAATTTAGTTCAAGAAAATTACAAAAGGAGTATTGCAATGCGTATTAATTTTTCACATTCTTTGCAGTAGATTTATCACTCGTGTTTTACCGTAATTTTTATCAGTAAAACGCTCTTAGTACATGCCCTCGCGGCCATATTCCAGATAGATATCAGTAATTTTTTTCGGTATTCCACCACTAGTGCTGACTATGTATTTGGCAGTTTCGGCAGTTTTGTACGAATCAAACGTTAAATAAAGACTCTTGGGATCCCATACAAGATTGCCCATGACAGTACCTATGGTAGTCAAACGTTTCTCGTTTTTTCCGTTGCTGTCACTGATATAAATATCGTTCTTGCCATCTCTAGTAGAGACATAAGCATAGTTTTTCTTGTCAGGAGAGGCAACTTTCAGTGATGAGCTGTATGGCTCTGGCGAATAATTATTAGTCTGGCCACTACTAATAAGATATTGCTGATACTTAGTTTTTTTATCAGTATCATCATAAAAACTGAAACGGATGTTTTTGTCGTCATTTGAAAAGTCACTCAAATAGCCTTTGTCACTAATCTTCTTTGTTTCACCATTAATCAAGTTTTTGTAAAATATACCGGCAACAGAATTTGGATCATTCGCGGTCACGTTCTGATTCCAGGCAATTGCAGTACCATCGTGACTAAACTGATAACCATATGTAGCACCGCTATCGTTCAGCTTTGTCACCTTTTTTTCCAGAAGAGAGTAAAGGTAGAGATTGCTATCGTAGTTATCAGTTGACTCTCTTCCATTCCAGGCCACAAAAGACCCGTCTGCTGACCAATTATGACCTGAAACCCCATAATGATTTGTCAGCTTAATCAGGCTGGTTCCGTCAATATTGATCATATAAAGCACCGGATCATAAGCACTATCAGTAGGCTTGCGTTTATCTCTGGTAGATAAGAAAATCATTTTATTTCGATTAGGGCCTACCACTACATTGAAATCCTCGGTGTCATCAACCCTTTTTATAAGAGGCTTAATATCACTACCGTCGTAATTGCCTGAATAAATGCCTCGCTTAGCCTCCTCTCTGGAAGAGATAAAAACAATTTTTCCACTTGGAGCAAGTGTAAATGTAGCATTTTTTCCTTTTTCAACAACCACTTTTTCCGTCTTGTCGTTATAACCCTCTTTCTTTAAAGAAATCTCTGTTTCTCCAACAGGAATTTTGGCAATATCAAATGTGCCTGACTTGCTTGTAACAGCAGAGCCTGTGGAAATATTGACAGAAACCGCCTCGATCGGTTGCTCGTTGACAAAATCGTTAACGGTCCCCGAGAAAGTAATGCGCTCAACATTGATACGAAGGGATAAATCGAGTACGTTACCCCCTTTCTTCAGTGTGCATAGCTGATCTGCATCCTTATAGCCCTTGGCACTTACAACTATTTGATAATTGCCAGCCCTTAATCCCCCCAGAAGAACCTGGCCATTTTTATCAGTCTTACCGCTTGTTTTTCCAATTGTAACTTCCGCACCATCAATCGGTTTTTTACTCTCGGTATCTTTTACAACAAGCTGGATCTCAGAAGCAAGCAGCTTATCCAATACCTTGTCATAGACACCCAACTGCCAGAGCAAACCAAGTATCAACATTATCAGAATGGCCACCAAGCCAACAAGCAAAGATTTCCGGGAAATTTTTATGTCCCCACTACCCTGCATACTGGTCCTTGCTTCTCCTGAAACCATGACCCCTCCACAATATTTGAGTACATAATTATATATGTAAATTATAGAAGAAGTGATACTCTAATACAAGCCCTGGCTAAACCTATAGACCTCTTATAAGCAAAGGGGCTGGCTATTACCCTGCGACAATCGATCCCCTCAGGGCTCCCATAGCACAGGTGATGTAGTATTTCCCGGGGTCTCGCTATCTTTCGCTTGCCCATTCAAACTTTCAACCTTGTCTTCTAAAGCAACACTTCTATCTTCAGCCTTAGAGGTTTTGCCTTGTATTACCTTAATTTTCCCTGTATACATTCCCATGGAGCAGGAGAAGGCAATGGTTCCCGTTTCTTTCGGCGTAAACTCAACAACATTCTCACCTTCTTTCAAGAATTTTCGCAAATTTATCGCTTTAGAATAAATACTCGCAGCGCAAGAGTTTGAATCCACCGAACTAATTATCCACCTCACAGGAACATCTTTCTGAACTGTAAATGAATTTGGAGAATAACCACCCGATTCTTGCGTCATTTTTACCACTTGATAACCATCCACAACAGGAGGGAGATCTTTCCCTGCAGTTGCTGATCCGCCATCTGACGATCCAAAAGAAATGTTGAAAATTTTAGCAGTGACACCTGTCAGATTTAAGCCGTTTGAAATATTTATGACAGCAAGAATTGTCACCAACATTCCTGCAAATTTAAAGAACCTCTTGGCAAACAATCCCTTCATAACAGCGGTTAGACCACCAATTCCAAGTAGACCCGGCATCGTCCCTATTGCAAATATTGCCATGATTAAGGCTCCGCGCATGAAACTGCCTGTACTCATGGCGTAAAGCTGCATTGCCTGGGTAAAACCACAAGGCAAGAAAAAAGTAAGTGCTCCGGCCGTCAGTGCCCCTGTGTGACTGTATTCTTTTTCATGCTGGGTTTTAATACCCAACCTTTTACCAATACTTGACGGCAAGGTCAAACTAATACCGGCCAGCTTTGGTGAGAGTTCGGTTAATTGCAATCCTACCACGAGCATGACTAGCCCAACCAAAATAGTTAGGAAACCAAGGGTCGGACCAGAGAGCTGAAAAGCCTTTCCTGCCAAACCAATCAAACCGCCAAAAACAAAATACGAGCTGATTCGCCCAAGATTGAAGAAAAGATGGGGACGGAATTTTTGAAAAGCGGATGCCTCTGGGTGTTTTTCGGCAAATTTTGCCGATATCCCCAAGACCAGACCTCCAACAAGCGCCATACAAGTCGAGACTCCGGCAGTGAGCCCAATTAGCAAGACAACAACAAGACTTCCAGGATTACTACTCGAACCAACACTGATCTGGAAAAGTCCTAGTGCTCTGACCAAGAAATAAAGTACAAGGAGACAAACACCCCCATATGCCACATCCCGGTAAATGGCCGAATCTTGTGTCAGCCAACGACCCTTCTCATCTAAGCCCACGGCATAACCTGCCTCCGTGACAGCACTTGCGATCACCGCACTGCTTAGCTGATTTTTGAAATATATATCCGCCGATTTTTTCTTAAAATTTACTCTCACACTCTTAACACCCGGAATAGCTAAGAGCTTCTCTTCCACTAAGAGTTCGCACGAACGACAATGCATGCCTTTTATAGGAACAGTTATCTTATTCATATTTGACCCCAACCGTAAGTTAAGACTAGAATGTGCAAACGATAATCCGTAAATCCTAAATCCAAATTGCAAATTTCAAATAAAAATCTAAATGCTTAAATATTAAAAGCTTAGCATTTCCCGCCATTGGACATTCTATTTGTCATTTGTCATTTGGCATTTGGTTTTTGACATTAACCTTGTTATTTGTTGACTAACCGTGAGACTTTTAATATCTCCTCAACCATCTCCTGCTTCCGCTTCTCGTCATTGCTTGACTTCATTGCATTCTTAAAGCAGCTATTAAGATGACCCTCCATTAGAAGCTGGTGGGCTGATTTGAGTAAGCCAATAACAGCCATATTTTGCTGCATGACACTGATGCAATACTGACCGTCCTCAGTCATCTGAATTATTTTTTCAATGTGGCTCTTGGCTTTTTTGAAATTTATCAAGGCCTTGTCTCTACTTTGGTCCATTTTTTCTCCTAATTACCATATCCTGGGGTACAGGTACACACTACCAAACATTCAATTTAACTGTCAAATATCAAATAAAGAAACGGCAGTCTCACCCAAGATACCTTGAAACAAATCACTCGGTTAAGCCAGAGTCGATCGTGCCAGGATCAGCCTCTATTTCATCTTCATTCAAAAAATCATCAGGAGCTATGGAGTCATCAATAAAAATGGAATCGGCTTCCTCGGCAGCTTTCTTGGAGAAATAATAGTTGCCGGCAACCAAAAGGAAACCAATGATGGCAATTACTACAAAGACTATCACACCGCCTTTTGAACGATTTGTACCATCGAGATTGAGCTCATTATCAATCATATGCACTCCTTTTTATCCCTTTTTGGGTCCCCTTTTCGATTAAATTCTATCAGCTAATCAGACAAAATTCCAAAGTAAATTTTGCCAGAAATGATTTGATTGTAGTCATCCGAGAATTATCGTCGTATAATTAAATATAGGAGGAATGAAGTGACGCATGAAACAAACTTCGATTGACAGAGCAACAATAGAGCAAGCCACAAAGGGCAGTATCTCTGCTTTTGAAAGGATTGTTTGTGAGTACGAAAAGCCCGTATTCTTTTTTTCATTACGCTACGTTCGAAACAGACATGATGCGGAGGATATCGTTCAAGAAGTGTTTTTGAAAATTTTCAAGAATCTTTCGAGGTTTGACCTACAAAAAACTTTCAGCACATGGATTTTTGCAATTACTCAAAACACTGTTTTCGATTGGTTGAGAAAGCGGCGACGAAGCAGGGAGGTGCTCATCCTCGATGATCCGAATTTTGTTTTTGAAAATTACTTGCTAGTTAAGAACGAAACGACGAAACGGAACTCCCACATTGACATCGGTCTCGCTTTTAGAAAACTTAAACCTGTCTATAGGTCAGTGATAAACCTGTTTTATCAAGAAGGGCTTGAGTACAGTGAAATTTCCCGGAAACTTAATCTTCCACTAAACACGGTAAAGACCTATCTCTATCGTGCCAAAAGATCGCTCAGAAAGGCTATGAGTTGATTATGATATATAAGGAAAGCTTGCTTGATAGTATTATTATTCCCGAATTCACAGATACTCTTCATGTCAAAATCATGCAGGGAATTATCACAAAGGCTTTTTTGCGGAGAATTCTTTGGATTGTAGGACTATTCTTCTTTTCCTGCGGTATGTTCACACTCTATTTTACCCTCTATTTTTCAAGGCAAGAGGTTTTTGCCTCTATCTCTGACCACCTAATCCACTTCAAGCTAACCATTGATTTTCTTAAAAATTTTATTAATGATATCTCAAAAGTTGGATTGCTCGATGTAACGATTTTACTGGCACTTTTGGTTCCACCGATCTACCTTCTAACAAGGCTTTCAATCGAACCCTTCCGACTCAAGAAAACGCGCGCTTCTTGTGCTAAATAGATGGATAGAATTATCAGAACAAGCTCTTTGAAACATTTCTCCTCCAGCAGACGTAGTATATTGTGAAAGGAGCAGAAAATGAAGAAAAAAAGAGTAATCATTAAGTCCAGTATCAAGTATCTCTTGCTTGCAACAATCATGTTTAGCGTTCTCTCGTTTTCTCCTGTCAGTCTCAACTATGCCGGTCCAAGCGTCGCCTTAGCACAGTCATCTTCGGCCGTCAGAATCAAAACCGAGGATCACAAAGAGATTCAGTCCCGCTATCGCGATTCCCTTCATACTGTCAAAAC